>WJIL01000077.1 GCA_014730275.1 Candidatus Lokiarchaeota archaeon
CCTCGAAAACCCGCAACAGTGGAGTTGACGCCAATGAGTCTGACTTTTATTACTACTACAGGTTCTCTCGGGAACTTTGCGAGGATAACGGTGTTCCTATCGAAGAGCTCAACATACTCGGTTGCTGAAGCAACCAAGTGCCCCTAGGTGAAATCTCTTCAACACTTCCTGTCCTGCCAGCTCCCTCCTGGTGAGGAGCTCCAGATCCTTTGTTCTTCTGCATAGGGTATACCTTCCAAGGGACTCTCAGCGGCATTTGCCGAGAGAAGTCTCTATTCTGAGGCAAAGGCAAGACCCTCGACCTCCGTGTACCGTGGAAAGGTACCCACTGAAGAGTTGTGAGATAATTCAGCTATAATAATGTTATGTGATTAATTGCTCGAATCCATCTTTGATTATGTCGTCATTTGTTCGTTGCTGCGGTTTAGCAAACAATATTATTCAAACTCGCGTAGTAAAATCTGATTGAACAAGATGCGGACCAGCGTGAATGAAAGAATCGAATACATGAAATCGAGGAATGCCAAGTACCTCATTGGCGACTCGACTATCAGAGAATCAAGAATTTCTCCTGTTGTTGATGATAGATTCTCTTCAACAAGCACGGAAAATGGTTGTTCACAAGATTCAGAACTTCGGGTACCGCTTTCGTATCGTATCTGGTCTTGGCTGAAAACACATCTTCACCCTATACTATTGGATGAATAGGCCCTCCATCATCTTCCCGAATTGAGACTCTTCCAATATGGGATTGATGGAATTGTTAATTAGTATCCCGACTAACAGATTTTCAAGGAGCCTGCTAGAAGATGCCTCACGAATACGAGCTTGATGTCGTGCATGCCGATGCGTTTACGGATGTACCGTATGGTGGTAATCCAGCAACAGTCATTCTGGGTGCTGATAAACTGAGTCGGGACACGATGCATAAGATATCAACTGAGTTCAACGTGCGGGAGACTGTATTTGTATCAGACTCTGATGTTGCAGACTATCGTTTCAGATACATGACACCAGACCGGGAAATCAATTTCTCAGGGCACGCTACGGTGGCTGCCTTTCATGCACTGCTGAGTGAAGGTGTCGCGGAGACAACCAATCAAATCACTATGTTCACGCTTGAGACAAATACAGGCGTGTTTGAGGTAGAAGCCGTACGGGATGAACGCTCTCAAGTATACGAAATCCAGATTACACATCAACCACCGCAGTTCCTGACCACCTATGATCCAAAGGATTACGCTAATGCACTCGGTCTGACTCTGGCCGATATCATGGCTCCAAAACCAGTTCAAACCGTCTCTACGGGAACACCGCACCTGATGATTCCTGTCAGCACATATAGATCTCTTGAACGAATTCGCCCAGATTGGAATGCTCTTGAGGAAATGCGAAGAGATTCCGACTATGTATCTATCCAAGTCTTCAGTCGTGATACACGGGAGGAAACCTCTGATGCCCATGCTCGGCATTTTGCGCCTGGCTTGGGAGTTCCTGAAGACCCAGTAAGTGGTTCCGCAGCAGGCGGCATGGCCTCGTACATGGTACGGTATGGGATGATGGATTCATCAAACCCCGTCACAAGCATAGTTATCGAACAAGGTGACTTCTTGGGCCGTCCTGGAAAAATCTATGTAGAAATCAGAGGAAACGAAGACAAAATCGAACAGGTCAAGGTAAGTGGTAAGGCTGTAACCGTCTTACGGGGCAAACTGTATATCTAGTTGCATGGCTTAGGGCTTGCTGGCGTCTAACTAGCTCATTCTAATCTAACTACTCGCTACGCCCACGGAATTTGAGGAGACCTAACTGATTAGCGATCACAACTATTCCAATGAGAGTTACTACTGCTACTGCTCCGGGAATCAAAGGCGAAATAGCTGGCGAGGTTGGTATCGGTGACTCATAGAAGCTATAATCATACGCCTCTGTCTTGATGCATTCTCCACTTCTATCGGTGAGAGCAAATCTCACTTGCATGGATTCATTCTCTCCGGTTCCCGGCGCGGGAATCTTGGTTACAGCAGTAAATGACCCCATAGCACTTTCCTCCATAGCTACTTCATGCCAATCTGTGGGATCATTTCGCCAAAGCAAGTGGCAATTTTCGACGAATTCAGCATTCTCAATATTGGCTATCAGTTCTAGCCCGTCATCTGTATGAGTTATGTTAATCTCTTCAAGGGATGGCTTGTCAAGTGTAGATATATTGACTGTTTCGGAGGCACAGATGATATCTTCGTATGAATCATACGAATTGGTCTCTCCGCCTACAAATGCACTGGCAGTTACTGTGATATTATCAAATGCACTTTGATTCTCTTGAGTTACACTCCACTGAGCTGAGGCAATCCCGTGCTGATCAAATTCAATGGACACCTCCTTTGTTCCTGAAGTTAGTTCCCATCCATTTGGGAGACTTAATTTGGTTGAGCAGTCCCGAAGAATTGATTGGGCTTGTCTCAGGTCATTGTCAATTCCAGTCGTGATTGTGGTATTAACCGCATACTGGGACGGATTCAACGCACTCTCTTCCACATCTATACTGATTTCCCAGTCTGATACCACTTGCAGCCAGTATCCGCTGTAAGACCACCATTCGTTGATGAAATCATCATAAGGAAGTGTCCAGTTCACTCCGAGAGTAGCATTGTAACCCATGGGGTCTGCGAAATAAAGTGTCTCCGATACATCATCATATCCCCGTAGAACTCTATAATGCCCGTAACTATGTGCAACAGTATACCACATCAGCAATATGGGAGTTTGGTCCTGAATCAGTAAACATCTGAGCAAATCCATTTCATCTTCTTCGTATTGGCGCGTACCAACTGAATCGCTCCCACAAGGCTTGAGCGAATAGCCCTGAAGACTTGCGTTATCAAGCGCTGTGCTCATATTGCTGAAGTGCGCTGCTCTGACCATGTCTCCTGTCCATGTGCCACCATGTGATGCTTTCATATTTGCTGCCTGCTGAATCTCTCTCTCATCGATTGTCCATCCATGCTTTGCAAAAACCATTTTTAGGCAAGCAGGTCCGCATGATAGGCTGTGTTCTTGATGAAACCAGGGCACCTCAACTGCATAATAGTCTGGTATATGACAACTGGGATCGATTTTCTCTAGTTTGAACTCTCCAGTAGATTCTGTTGGAACAGAGGAAATACTAGGTGTTAGGACAACGAGAATCACTACTGCCAATAGAAATAGGGAGGAATTCCTTCTCATACTAGGTTATGGTTGCCTAAACAGCAAAATAAACCTAATCTTGAATACTTGTTCGTTGGTATTAATCAGGTTTCGACGACTCTAATCTCTGAAAGGGGACTAAGCTTAGTGTTGTAATGTAGTTCGACAGATTGAGAAATGCTAAAAAGGAGGAGTTATCAGAACCCAGAGTAGCAAGTCCGGAGGAGTGACCTTGACAGGATATCAAGAAATTGTGGATGCCGAATATGAACTGGTTAACGAAGCCCTTGAAGAGTATCTAGACTCACGAATCGAAGAGGTTAGTAGGCTTGGTGACGTTCACCGGAAGTACTACGGTCACGTGAAGGAATACATGATGCGGGGCGGTAAGCGGCTACGACCAATTCTAGTTTCTACCGGTTACAAGGCGATCAAGGAACGAAACGAGGTAGAGAATCTCTACCTTGCGGCCTGCTCTGTAGAGTTTCTACACAACGGTTCCCTTCTCCATGATGATCTCATCGATAATGACGAAACTCGGCGAGGCGGTCCCACCTTTCATTCCCTCTATCGTGATTGGTACAAGAACAAGGTAAAGGATATCGAGAAGAAGGCTCAGCATTTTGGTATGACAATGGCAATAATAGGTGGTGATTCCCTGCTCAACATAGGCGCCCAGACAATAACCGCAGCGAATCTCCCTTCTGAAGTAAGTACGAAATGTTTGCATTATTATCAGACAGCGTATCAAGGATTGGTTGATGGGGTACTTCTGGAAATGCATATGGTCGGAAGTCATAATCCTTCACCCGAAACGTATCTTGAAATGATTCGTCTGAAGACTGCCATTCTTTTCGAGAATTCCCTTCTTATAGGTGCAGCAATTGCAGGAGCCACGGATTCACAGATGAACGCCCTTAGTGAATTTGGGGTGAGGGTTGGCCAAGCTTTTCAAATTCAAGATGATATCTTGGGTTCGTTTGGAGATGAAGAAGTAACAGGCAAACCAACAGAAGGCGATATACGTGAAGGTAAGCGGACCATGCTCGTGCTAGAGGCGTTTCGAAGAGCAGAACCAGATACAAGAGAACGTTTAGAGGAGCTTCTAGGAACACCCGACATGTCTTCAGAAGAAGTTCAGGAAGTCAAAGACATATTCGTTGATACCGGCGCTCTGGAAGCAGCAAAAGTACGAATGAATGAGCTTC
Organism: Candidatus Lokiarchaeota archaeon; assembly: GCA_014730275.1. NCBI lineage: Archaea > Promethearchaeati > Promethearchaeota > Promethearchaeota archaeon. The sequence goes on from WJIL01000077.1 coordinate 4,398, forward strand.
TGGATTCAGGACAGGATGCGCTTGATAGTGCGACTCCAGCTTTTGATAAAGACTACAAGAATTTCTTTATCGAGCTATCAGAGTTTCTGGTTCAACGAAGATACTAGCCACTTACCTCTCAGCCAACATACATTCGGCTATTCGAAAAGCTGGTAGCATGACGTCCTCTCCTTTCGACATAAGTAACTCCTTCATTGGTTCATAGAGCGTCGGCAAATGAATTCTCACATAATCAAGAAAAGCCCTGGGTGAGTTGGCAAGCGCCCGACGCATTTTCTCCGTCTCTTGCCGCAATGTGGTTTTCTTGTCAAGTCGAAATTTACCCCCCGAACTAAGCTTCTCTTGTAGCTGGGACAGTATCTGGTCGGCAATTTCGCGTGATTCACTGACAACCTTTTCCTCCCCGCTAGGTGTAGTCCTTGCTTTTGATTGATAGCTCTTACCCCTAGAAATCGTCTCTCTAACTTCTCTCGGGGTTAAATCTTGCTGAATTTCGTCAAGTACGACCATTTTCCTCCAACATTTTCTACCGTGAAAAATTACCGGTTTGACATATCCTTTGGCATGCATTTCCTGAAGATGTTTTCTGAACATATCCATGGTCATGAGGGACTGCTTTCCTGATATGAGCAGAACTTTCTGGAACAACGTTTCTTCGAATTCAATAATGGCTGAGCCAAACGACAATATGATAGCTTCTTCGATTTCGCCATTATGAAGTTCGGAATGACCACTCACTGACAAGTAAGGCACCCTGTCCAACTATATCTCATATATACTCCTCCGGAAAGCATATGAACATTTGGAGAGGGGTAAAAAATTGAAAAAAGCGCTAGATGTATCGGTTTTTACGTAGATCTAGCGCTTTCTTTTGTCAATGCACTACCTTACTTCTTGTAGATGACAAATGCTACGCCAACGATTACAACAACAGCCAAAATCCCCAAGTAAACGTAGGTTGGAATGCCAACCTCTGGCGCATCTGGTTGAGGGACATCTAACCATTCTATTGTGAAACCAGTTCTAATGGCTCGATTATCTGCCATGTCATAGGCCATTATAGTAACGGTAACATTACCTTGGTTTGGCGCAGAAATCGTGGTAGAGTATTCATTGCCATCTGCGGTGACCGATAATGACTCACCGTCAATTACGAGCGAGACGTTCTCTATACCGCTTGGATCAGATACAGTGAAGCTGAATGTTACGTTCTCATCATCTTGGGGGGACTCAGGTGACCATGATATATCACTAATTCTTGGTCCGATTTCATCTTCATTCGAAATCTCTCCGGCTGCCTCTCCTATTCCCCAAGACAGGAAGTTCTCAAGCAACTGGATATTGCTAAACAAAGCCGTTTTTCCGTAATCAAAGTCACTGAAGAATGTAGTACCTGCCACTAGTAGCTTTGATGAACCGATTTCTTCCACTGCTGCTAACGGAATCTGATTTCCGTTTTCACCATCTTGTGTCATATCATACGCAACAGAGATACTGGGAGGATGCTGGTTTGTCTGATATGCTGTAGAATCAGCATATACTATGGGGAGTGGAGGCCCATCTTCAAGGAAGTACAGACTTGCAGGAGAAAACATCGTAATGGCGCCAACAGAGCGAGTTAGATTGGCCGTTTCGCTTGGTGGTGGGATGTCATAGATATCATTGTACCATGCTTGATACGTTCCTTCCATGTAGACATTGTCGTCGTTGATTCTGATAGATGATCCAATGGCTTCCAAGATTTGATTGGGTCTGGCATTGTCAACATCCTCGTCGAAATCACCTCTGCCAGTCAACAGAATTGACTTATTTCCAGTTTCTGTCCAGTTGGAAATCGCCGAAAGCTCTTCGCTTGTATAGGCATCAAGACCGCATGTGGCTATGAGCAAATCTACGTCTGCCAAGGCACTTGTTGTGAATGCATCTTCTTGAATTCTCATTTCGAATCCGTTTCGCGCTAGGGTTTGATTCACAGATGTGAGCTCGGATTCATCACCAGCTCCAGTGTAGTCGTTTGAATGCGCGAAGTCAATCATAGCTACATGTTCGAGAGTATATGTTACTTCAGGTGCATCACAATACATGCTAAGTGTGTAGAACAGTGAAAGACACCCATTTATGGCCATAGACAAACATTCCTCTGTCAAGCTCTTGATTTCGGGGTTATCAAGAGCCCTCGAATCATTATTGTCATAAGCATCTCGGATGGTATCGTAGTACTGATGCGAGAACGTAGCGCAGTCGACAACTAGCTGAGAAACGTTCGAGATTTCATATTCTCCAGGTTGTTCAATCTCAAGATCTCCGAGGTTCTCATTGATATCTCGTTCGTAACCAACATGCCCTGGCCAATATTCATCGGTATGCACAGGAATACAGGGGTCACTGAAGTAGTGAGTCATAACTCCAACGGCGAAGAAACCGTCCTCCCAATTGCCTGAAGTGAAATTGTTCTTGGCAAATTCGAACCATGTTTGGGCAGCTTCTGGGGCATCGTATTCGCCTGTTTCTGGATAGTATAGATGATTGTCCCAGTCTTGCCAAGCTTGATCTGGGGTTGTAGAACCAGACAGAACTTCCGGTGCATAGTATTCGTATGCCTCGGCCCAGCTATCGTTACTGATTCCGTTCATTGCTTCTGAGACCATGAACATGTGTGTTGTTATTCCCCATGCATCAGCCTTCTTTGGTGGTGTGAAAGTCATGACTGATAACATCGGTAACATCAATATGATTAGTAGAGCAACACCCTTTCGCATAACTGTACGAGTAAGTCTTGGCTATTAAAAACTACTCAAAATCATTATGCGGTGCTTGAAATAACAAAGCTCCACATACGAATGTTGATGAAACTGCAAAAAAAATTAGTACAAGAAGCAGCATTGGCAAAGCCAAAGCTACCTCTTGATTATTGTTCTATCTTCTCTTCATTACGACGGCAATGATGATTACGACAACTGCAACGACACCAATAATACCGCCAATCAGAAGCCAGTCCATTTGTGCTGGAGGCGTCCAACCGATGGCATTTAGGATGAGATTGTATCCGTCCATGGTGATGTCGTAGTACTCTGCAGTGTACATTGGCTGATAGTCGCCGTACATTGATGCCCCACTTACTATGAGGATTCCGTTACCGGCTTCACCTGCATTGACTTCCAATGCTGTGGCAACAAGGGGACCTTCGTCACCGTTTTCGTGGCCATAAGGTGCAATCAAGTCAGCATCGGTTATGTAGGCTGCATCTCCGTAGTAGCTAAGTGGATAGACGTTCTCTATGTCGGTCTCTTCAAGTGCAACTGCATCTTCGCCCGCTGTAGCTGAGGTGCTTCCATAAAGGCAGGTAGGACCATGCATCATTACCTTTGAGACACCATCTACGATGTCAGCAACATAGGGATCATCGCTGGTCTCGTTGGCAACAACACGATAGGAAGCTTCACAGTTGGATTCAGGATCTTCAACTGAAGTTGGCTCTGGATAGATGTGAGAGCCGACAGCCTCAAGCATCGCGCTCATGTTGGCGTTGATGTAGCTAGCACCACCGTAGTCTGAGTCTGATCCAACCCAAAGGAACTTGTTGCCAGCGTTGAACCAATCTGCAACCGCATTAATCTCTGACTGAGCGAATCCTTCTTGCTCACCGTAAATGCCGGCTACCATAAGGGCATCCGCATCAGATAAGACTGAATCATTCAGTCCTCCGAAGGCCCAGACGACTTCCCAGCCCATGTCGGTCAGATTGTTCCGAAGGTGCCAATCTTGACCCGGGTGGGTTTCATTTCCAGCTATGTAGTCACTGTACTGTCCATGACTATAGTCAAAGACGATTTTGCCAGCATCCTGTGCTTTCACTTTTGCAGGCATGAAACCTACAGCAAGATAAGGCACAAAAATGGCGGCGATGAACAATACCGTAACCATCTTTCTAGTATTCTGTCCAAGTATCATACTTGTGTTCTCCTCCTTCTGTACTTCAATTACTGTTGAAGCTCAGAACGGGCATATCGTTTCTTGCCCGTCCATGTATTTAGGCTTTTAGTAGCTTTGCCTAATATTCAGGTAATATCGTATTTCCCTCCAATATATATTCTATCCCCATTCAATTGTTCTCCTTGCCAAAGACTTAATATCCTCATTCAGTGACTTGAAGCTAGAAGCATACTCAGTAGAGCTTCTCATGCATGAATGATAGAGAGAAGCCAAAAAATGCTCAATGGTGAATTCCGATGGCCTCTGGAGCAGAACTAGAAAAAGGACGGAACATGAAGACGATTGCGCTCGCGGTTATTGTGATTGCTATCGTAGGGGCAGGAGCGGTGTTCTTTATCTTAAATCAAGGAGCACCTGAAGAACAAGGTATAGCTCTTACGATACTTACACGACATGATACAGCAATACATACCGCTTATGAAGAAGCCTTTCTTGCTTCTGACATTGCCGAAGAATATGGTATCACCGATTTGAAGTGGAAAACACAAGCACCTCAATTTTGGGACGATGTGGTAGAAGCAGGTGGTGTTGATGTGTTATGGGGCGGTGGACCTACACTCTTCGATCAAATGCAGAGAGACGAGTATCTCAAGCCGCTTACAAGTGACTACATGCAGGAAGTACTTGACAGAGTTCCTGACACTATTGCTGGCGCTGCGATGAAGCGGAAAAACGATGAAAATGAAACAATTTGGGTTGCAGCAGCGATTTCCTCATTTGGGTTCACAGTAAATCATAATTTCCTAGATGAGTACGAGTTGCCCACACCAAACAACTGGACTCACCTTTCCAAGCCTATATGGGGGAGTCTTCTTCCCACCGCTACAATCGCAATGGGTAACGCACCAAAGACCACATCCAATACCAGGATCTACGAGATTATCACTCAAGGTATGGGTTGGGATGAGGGTTGGACTACTATGGCTCGAATGGCAGGTAGCGCTAGGCTCTATCAAGGATCTGTAGAGACTCAGGCCGCCGCTGAAAACGGAGATGTTGGTGTATCCATGTCTATCGACTTCTATGGTTATACAACACAGGCCAACAACCCCGACTGTGAGTACATCCTCCCTGAAGGCGAATCGATTGTGAACGGTGACCCAATTGCTATATCGCACAATACCGAGCATCTGAATGCCTCTCGAGCATTCTTGGATTACGTTCTCTCAGCAGAAGGACAATCACTCTGGTTGAGTGAAGGAATCCGGAGAATGCCTGTACTTGAGTCAGCTTTTCAAACCGAGCTCGGGCAAGAAAACACCGGCTTGTACACGTTATTCAATCAGACCCTAGAAAATGAAGGCATTGAGTTCAACGAGACTCTGTCGGTCAATATAAACACGGCTTTCACCGCCTATTTCGAGGCCGTATTCAACGACCCTCATGACGAGCTTGTGGACACATGGAAAGCGATTGTTGATGCCTACTACGCTGAGGATATCACTCTAGAACAGCTCAATCAACTGGCAGCTCAGATGGGTGAGCCGGTTACGGTGAACGTAGATGGCGATGACCACAAGTTCACTACCGATTACGCCGAAGAGATAAACGAACAGATGATCTACGATTCTGAGTTCTACGACTCTATGCAACAGTTGTGGAGAGACGCAGCAATAGACCAGTATTCACAGGTCCTGTCCGATTTGAACTCTATGATTGGTTCCTAGAAACAAGTATCAAGCATGAAGGAAGTGAACGAGTGACAGAAACGGATGAGATACAGAGAGAAGCTGATGTGTCTGAGCTAAAGGAACCACGACATCCACTCGTTAACTTCCTTTACTCATTTTTTGGGGGGATAGCAGGATTTTTTGTTTCAATAGGTACCAGAATCAAGGGCTTCTTTGTTTCCCTTCGAAATGGAATTGTTCGAATTGGTCGATTTCTAAAGAATCCACGCGAAAATGCAAGCTCTTTGAAAGAAGGGCTTTCAGAGACAATTAGTAGTGGCTGGAGTAGATTCCGAAGAGAGATGGATCCACTTTCGATAGTCCAGCTCGTTGCTATTGTAGCTGTATTTGGTATTTTTCTCGTGGCACCTCTGCTGAGTGTTGTCTGGGGTACATTCTTCACTGAGGATGGTTTCACACTCGATATAATCCTCAATTTGTTTACAAATGCCTCATTTGTCCCTCAATGGCGACCAGAGGATTTCAACATCATTCAATACAATCCCGAAGCTGGTATTCGGTATATCTACGGGATTGAAATGGGCGTCATTTTGAATTCTGTATACTCCGCCGTTATAGTCACTGGAATAGCTGTTATTCTAGGGACTGGTTTTGCGTTCCTTGTGGCACGCTACGATTTCACAGGCAAGGGCATCCTTCGAACTATCCTCCTATTTCCAATGCTTTCAACCCCCTTTATTGGCGCTATAGGAATCAAGTGGTTCCTTGGAGCAAATGGTGTTCTCAACAATACGGCATATCAACTGTTCTCTTTCTTTGGGCTGACTTGGACCAGACTCGAATTCAGAGGAATAGCCGCCATTATTATTGTACAGGGGCTCTCATTCTTTTCGCTTGTTTATCTCAATGCATATTCCTCTTTCATGGGGATTGATCCATCCCTTGAGGAACAGGCTGAGAATCTGGGGGCATCAGGTTTTCAACTCTTTAGAACAGTAACTCTTCCTTTAGCAATGCCCGGTATTCAGGCTGGAGCCATACTTACCTTCATCCTCAGCATCGAAGACTTAGGAACCCCCATTGTATATGCGGAAGATCCTCAAGCTCAAAGAGTTTTAGCCTATCAAGTTTTTGACAGTATAGCCGCTGAATCGGGATCTATCAATCCCCTCGGCCCCGCTATTGGCATGTTACTCCTAGTTTTTGCTTTGGTTGGTTTCCTAGCGATTCGGAAATATGCTAGTCTGCGCAGCTATACCTCTGCAAGCAAGGGTGGTCAGTGGAATCCTCGAACACGAACTTTGAGCAAGAAGACTACCGCCTTATTGTACATAATTCTAATACCCGTTCTCTTCTATGCGTTGATTCCACAAATCAGTGTCATACTTCTTTCCGTATCCAAGTATCAATCAGCCTCTATCATTCCTGTTTTCACATTGTCTCACTATAACGTCTTGGGGGATCCAAGTATTCAAAATGCAATACTTAGGACTCTTGGATACGCCGGTCTTGCGACAATCTTTATCGTATTACTTGGTGTTTCTGCGGCCTATATCATCTCCAGACGGGATATTCCTGGGCGTACCGCACTAGATTTATTGGTTACCTCACCAATTGCTTTACCAGGTATTGTTATTGCGACTGGCTACTTCACGTTGTTCTACAACACTCCCATTTTCCCCATGGACTATCCCATGATTCTGATTATTATTGCGTATACTGTTCGGAAATTTCCGTTTACAGTACGAGCTGCATATGCTGGGTTACAACAGACTCCAGAACGACTGGAAGAAGCTTCCATGAGTGTGGGAGCAAACAAAAACCAAACCTTTGCAAAAATCGTCATTCCTCTAATCGGCGTGAGTGTACTGGCTGGTTCATTGTTATCCTTCGTATATTCGGTTAGTGAAGTAAGTACAAGTATTCTTCTAGGTTCAGCAAATTACTATCAGGCACCTTTGACATATTGGGTCAAAGATGTTAGGGCCGGTTTACCTCCCTTATATGGTCGAGGGCCGGCTGCTGTGTTAGGTGTACTTATGATGGCACTACAAATGGCAGTAATAGCTATTACCAACGCGGTTCTCAAGACAAGAGCATCCGCAATGACAGGCATCTAGGTGTAACAAGATGGTATCAATCAGACTCGACAATCTTCGCAAAACCTTTGGAAACGTTATTGCGACTGATGACGTGAATATTACGCTTGAAGACGGGAAACTTTCTACTCTCTTAGGTCCATCTGGCTGTGGAAAGACCACTCTACTTCGACTCATCGCTGGCTTTCTAGAGCCTGACCGAGGAGAAATCTACTTCGATAACGAAGAAATGACAGATATCCCTCCGTATGAGCGCAAAACCGGCATGGTTTTCCAGAACTACGCGCTTTGGCCCCATATGTCAGTTTTTGATAACATTGCATATGGCCTCAAAATGAAGCGGATTGATGGAATGCGATACACAAAGGATGCGATAAAGGATCGAGTAGAAGCAGCCTTGGAGCTTGTACATATGGAAGGCCTAGGTGATAGAAACCCTCACCAACTCAGTGGAGGTCAACAGCAACGAGTAGCTCTGGCACGAGCATTGGTTATAGAACCTGACGTACTTCTTCTTGATGAGCCACTATCAAATCTTGATGCAAAATTGAGAAATGAGATGCGACAAGAGATTATTAGAATCCAGCGAGAGCTTGGCATAACAACGGTTTACGTAACCCATGATCAGGTAGAAGCGTTGAGCATCTCAGATATGGTGGCCGTCATTAGCGAAGGGTATATCCAGCAATACGGAACACCTCGTGAAATCTACCATCATCCCCAGACCGTATTTGTTGCCGACTTTATTGGCAAGTGTACCTTCCTTGATGGAACGATTGAATCAATGAACGAGTACATACGGGTTAAACTTCCTGATGGCCAAATTGTATCCGGCGAAACAACAATCCCTGAGTATCCGTTTGAAATCGGTGAGAAGGTTAGATGTGCGGTTCGACCTGAGGATCTTATTCTCGAACAATCTGATCCCCGGGATAACAAGGTAGAAGGGAAAGTAAGTGAAGTCATATACATTGGCAGCGATGTCGAGGTGCATTTCGAAGTTGGAGATATATCGGCTGTTGCCTTGCTACCCCCCGAAACAAGCCGAGACCGTGGAGAACGCATAACACTCTATGCTCCTCGACCGGATGTGATGGTTCTGCCATTGGGTGGAGTTGAGGCTTTGAGAAAGGTTCCTGATCATCCACTCATTGCACGTCATCAGAGTGCTGAAGCGAGTGCCTGATATCTACAGCAACCCCTCTGCTAAAATCAAGCATTCCCTTTCCTGTAAGATTGGATTTTCCAGTTCCAACCAGCCTTCCAGATGTATTTGTTACTACAACTTCTTCACCAGCTCCTAGTTTATCATTCGCATTCTCAACGAACTTCGCTAGAGCTGAACGACCCTTTGCCACAAATTCCGCAGCTTCATCCTCCATTACAACAATGTACTTCTCATCTAACCCATGTTCAAGGAGCCATTTCCCCCCCTCGAATGTGGGAGCCAGTAGTCCAGTTGTTGGAACCACGGTAAACATAATCGTATTCGATTTGTAAGCGTGTCTGATTTTTCCTGTGCTTCCTGAGAAGGAGAAATGCCAATCTTTTCCTTCTATTAGGAAATCAAATCCAATATTCCATTGGAACTTTGATAGGGCGTTTAATTTTCGTTTGGCCCAATCTGTATCCTTCTGTTTTTCTCGGAGGATTTCTACAGCTTCGGCAATATTTTCGATTATCCGAATTGATTCTTGATGTGGTATCGCTTCCTTGAGATTGGATGTAGGTGCGTCTCGATCTAACCAGAATACATTCCTCCTCTTGATTTGTCCCAAAAAGTGTGTGAGCCTTATTCTGGCTGCTGAAAGAACAGTGTCGATTTCTTTTGTCGGAAATACGCTCTGTTGAGCTGGGTAGACATGTTCAAGCTCCCAAGGAATGACTCCAATCGGAGTCACAAATGCGAGAATTGAGGCCGTAGGTAGTGCCTCCTTGATTGCTTCAGTTAAATCTGGAAATGATTCTGAAAATGGTCTCTCCCCAAGAGATGGGACCAACATAAGAGAATCAGTATTGCGATACGGATAGGAGGAAACAAGCTGATTATGGAACTTCACGAATGCAGGATGGCGAGCAGATTCAGCCCCTGTGAAGAACACGGAGCTTGAGGCACCAAGAGGATAATGAGGAAGGAATTGACTCTGATAATCTAACATAATCTGAAGTCCTTGATACAATTCTGGATGCCCCCGCGCGCGAATAGCTGCAAGTTCGAAAAGTTTTCCATCAGCTATGGCCTGTCGAACCCTTCGCATCTCAGCTGCAGCGACATAGAGATTGTGTTTTGAAAGCATAATCTCTCTCTCTTCATCTGGTAGGGATTCAAGTTCCTGCTGTGTGGTTTGAGAACAAATAGGACACGAACAGGGCAGTTCTCTAAGTTGATGAAGATGTACCGTTCCTGTGGGAAGCATCATTCTATCTGACTGGGCGAATTTCGCGTAAGAAGCGGAGTCAAATAGGTCACACCCCAATAATGCCGCAAGAGCAAAGAACATCGGGTGTCCACATCCAAAAAGATGCACGGGTCTATTAAGAGGGAGAACACTCTTTGCTGCCAAGGTGGCTCTAACTATATCCGCATACCGGTATGATTCCATAAGTGGAACAACACCACCAACCGGGTGAATATCTAGGTCTAGTGAGCCCATCTGCTTAGCGGACCGTTTCCTAAGGTCGCTATAGATACCCCCTTGTATTGTGCCCGCCAGTAGCATGTCTCCCTTCTCTCCAACTGATTTCTTAGCTCTTTCAAAGGATATCTCTGCGTTCTTTTCGACTTTTGATTTACCTACATCGGGCTCTGAAAACACATCGAGTATGGTTCCCATGTCGGCACCAATGTCTCTTTGAAATCTGACAATTTCGAGCGGTTCTATATGGTCTTCAGGTAACTTATGGAAATACATCTGAAAAGTACCTGAATCAGTCATGATTGGGCCATCGAAGTCCAGCAGCGAATGTACGCCATCTCGTAGAGCGCCCTCGCGAAGATTATCCTTGGAATGAATGATAAACGAATTAGTGATTACCATTTGGAATCCATATTTGTCGACAAGATCCTGAACAGGAATCGCTTTCCGGTCTGGGTGAACTACTGGCATTAGCAGGGGTGTTCTCACATCACCATGTTCTGTACTAAGTACACCAAGCCTTGCAAGACCTTCTTTTGATCTGACTTCAAATATGTTCATGACTCTTCTTGTCTTCTGAGCGTTTGTTCCCCATGAAGGTTTTGTTTGAACGAATATGGGAGCTTGCGTGATGAAACTGTTTAAGAAATCAAACTGAACCTGAACACATAATGAAACCCCTTTCAGCACTACTCGTCCAACGCCGAGAATATGGTGAACCTAGTCTCTTAGATGAATTTGAATCAATAGCCACATCTGCAGGTTATGACGTAGTTGGAGAATTTGACATAATTGGTGCTGAACATGGTAGATTTGGTATTAGCATAGGAAAAGCAGACGAGATAGACGAATGGATTCGAGTTCACGAACCAGCTTTCGTGCTATTTTCACCCCATCTCAAATCAACTCAGATGTTTCGTCTCATGGAAAAATGGGATGTTGAAGTACGAGATCGTCCACAGGTCATTTTAGAGATATTTTCAAGACATGCTCAGACAAGACAAGCAAAGCTCCAGATTGAACAGGCCCGACTGGAATACGAACTCCCTTTCATGAAGCACCAAGCACGAATGCGTCTTCAACGTGAACACACAGGAGATAGACCTACGGCGCAACAAATTGGTGCTGGGGAGGATATTCTGAATCTGAGGTTGAATCAGATACAGAATCGTTTGGCGAAAATACGCGAGAAACTCGATAAGATTTCTGATGTCCAAAAACTCAAGAAAAAACGGAGAAATGACTTGGGCTTTGCAGAGGTGACCTTGGCAGGCTACACTAATGCTGGCAAGAGCACATTGCATGCCAAGCTAACGGATTCTAATGCGGAAATTGCTGATGAACTTTTCACTACGCTTTCCACGAAAGCATCAAGAATCTCTATACCTGGCAGAGATGTTGTCCTGACAGATTCAGTCGGTTTCATAAGTGACCTTCCCCCCAAGTTGTTTCAGGCATTCGATACTACACTCATGGAAATAACGGATGCTGATGTGATTGTGCTTGTGGTCGATGCTTCAGATTCGCTTGCTGAGATGGAAAGAAAAATTCGAACCTGCATGGAAACCTTTGGCAGGATTGGAGTAAATTCGATACCTATTGTGGCGGCGCTCAATAAGATTGACTTGGTTCCCGATAAAATACGCAATCATAGGAAGGCAGTCCTTGAATCAAGTTTTGAGCAAGTCATCCCAATATCTGCTAAGAACGAGAAACATCTTGATGTTCTACTGAGGGCAGTTCAAAATGCATTGCCTGAACTGCACAAGTATAGCCTTTCTGTTCCAAATAACGACAAATCTATGTCATTTATCAGTTGGCTCCACGATGTTGGCGAAGTCGAGAACCAATCATTTGAGGGTGACACCATAAGACTACAGGCAAGCATTACACCGAAGAATGCAAAACAGATGATGAACAACCTCCCCGGTGGCAAGGCTGAACGTCTCAACTAGTTTTGTGTTATGCATCCAAGGTCATCTTTTTAGCATCAGATTATTCATGGAGATTATTCTTGGACTTGGTAGAATGATAGTAATGGAGCTCAAAAGCAAAGAAGACATCCTCGAGATGCTCGAGGGGTATGAAAAGATAGTCCTCTTTGGCGATTCTGGCTGTGCGCAGATGTGTGATGTGGGTGGTATACTACAGCTGGAGGACATGACTGATTTTCTTGCGGATCATGGGAAAGACGTGCTTGGATATGTGTTTGTAGAAGGTGGTCTTTGTGACGAGTTCGCAACCAAGCAAGAACTTGAAAAACACAAGAACATGCTGGAAGAAGCCGACGCTTTTCTTGTTCAGGCCTGCGGCGTCGCAACTCAGAATTTGACAGAGATGGTGCCTGAGAAAATATCGTTGCCTGCTGTTGATTCTGATTTCTTAGGAACTATGCCTGAACGATTCCATCACGATGAGCGGTGCTCGATGTGTGGTGAGTGCGTTCTTGATCTTACTGGCGGAATCTGTCCAATTACTCGCTGTGCAAAAGGGCTCCTCAATGGTCCCTGTGGCGGCTCAATGGATGGTATGTGTGAGCGCGATGAAGATACTGAATGTGCGTGGCAGTTGATTTATGATAGACTTAGAGAGATAGATAAACTCGACAACATTAAGCGGATTTGGGAAATGAAGGATTGGTCCAAGAAACATGGTCCTAAAACCATTGTTCATGAAGCCAAGGACGCTCTATTCCAGTAATCCCTTTTTTTCGAGACAACCAAAGCAAATATCTATCTCCCTTGTTCGTTTGCCTTACACCTGTACAGAGGAGATTCAAATTCTAGTGCAAACGCATCTCAGTAGATTGCTTGAAGACAATAGGTTTGTCGTCACAGCTGAAGTTGGACCACCGCATGGTGCAGATGAACAGCTTTTGATAGACCGGGTGCTACACGTGAAAGACTACTGTGATGCCCTGAATCTTACTGACAATGTTCGCGGTATTCCAACCATGAGCAGTATGGTGTGCAGTCATTTCGTTCGAGATTGTGGCATTGAGCCTGTTATGCAGATGTCAGCACGAGATAGAAATCGCATTCTCTTTGAGAGTGAACTTTATGGTGCATATGCCCTTGGCATTAGAAATGTCTGCTTCATGACCGGTGATCATTCTTTGCTTGGATCTCATCCTGAAGCCAAGATGGTTTATGATTTAGATTCAATTCAGGCACTACAGCTAGCGAGTCATCTCATGAGCGGAAACGACCTTGCCGGTGATACACTAGAGGGCACACCTCATTTCTATCTTGGTGCAACTTTCAATCCTTATGCTGATCCTATCGAATTACAATCTTGGCGGGTCAATAAGAAGCATAAAGCAGGAGCTCGTTTCTTCCAGACACAAGCCATATACGGTGTATCTCGTTTTGAGAGATTCATGAACAGATTGGATGTTGATGCCATTAAGACACTTGCAGGGATTATTCCGTTGAAGGGCCCAAGGATGGCCCGATTCATGAATCGTAAGATACCAGGTATCAAAATTCCTGAAACCATGATTCGGCGACTGGTTGATGCTGGGGATGGGTTAAGCGGAAACGAAAAACGAGGGGTGGTCAGATCAGAAGGTATCAGAATCGCACTAGAGACCATAGAGAAGGTTCGAGCTATCGATGGTGTTGATGGTATTCATATCATGGGTGTGGGATGGGAAGAAAGCATACCTACCCTAGTAAAAGAAGCTGGTCTCTATCCGAGGCCAAAGAAAGGTGAGTAACCATGTTTGTTTTCAAAAAGGAGCAGAAGGCATTCGATTTCGGAGGAATTCACATTGGTGGTAATCCCGGCGAGAATCCAACGGTCGCAATTGGTGGCCTTTTCTTTCGAGGTCAGAGAGTTGTAAAGAGTAGCAAAAAGGGCCGTTTCGATGAGGTTCTGGCGAAAGAATGGATTGAGAGAGCCAAGGATATGGAGCAGAAGACCGGTCATCCATTTCTGATTCAGATTTACGGGCGAACTGCTACTGCCATGGAGAATCATCTTTCATGGCTTGTTGAGAACTACGATGGTCCTTTCATGTTCGAGTCAACCAGTTCTAAGGCACGAAAGCGAGGGATTGAATATTGTGATGGACAGGACCTTGAGAATCGAGCGATTTACAATAGCATCAATCTCTCAATGAAGGATGATGAAAAGAAACTACTAGAAGATAGTTCTCTCCATATGGCCGTTGTTTTGGGTTGGTCCCCCCGAGCAACCACCTTGAAAGAACGAATGGAAGTCATTGAAACGATGCTTGATGAAGCAACTGACATGGGCATCGATAAAATGGTGGTGGATCCCGCAACGATGCCGGTAGGTGCTGGGTACGGTCTCGATTACAGAACCATAATTGCAATCAAATCAGAGTTAGGTTTGCCTACCTGTCTTGGCCCCCACAATGCACCTTCAGCATGGAAATTCCTTCGACGTCCAGAGCTGGACAACCCGGAAACTCACCTTGCAGCAATAGTCGCTTCAACAACCGCAGCTCAGGTGTTAGCAACGGACTGTATCATGTATGGTTCAATGGCTCGAACAGAAGCGGTCTATACGGCTTTTGCACTTATCGGTAATGCAATTGCATCTGCTGCCGCTGAATCACATCGTGCTCTTGGCCTAGATTCTGATATTTTCGAACCAACTTCATTTGAATAGGTTGTGAAAACTGTGCCTGATGAAAAACAAAACAAATCTTGGCCTCCTATTCCAGGCGATTACACTGTTGACAATCCCGATTTGTCTGTGGCTATTTGTACACTTGGCAAGAAAATTGCGGTACCGCCGCCCTACGCGATAGCTGGAACATGCAAGACAGAGAATATCGGAATCGAACGCATGATTGCAAATGTAGTTTCGAATCCCAATATTCGCTTTTTCATTATGGTTGGGCCGGAGGTTCCAGGACACCGTACCGGCTCTACCCTTCGTTGTCTGTGCGAGAATGGCCTGGATGAGACTACGCACAAAATTCTGGGAGCCCCAGGTGCTATTCCCTATATTGAGAATGTACCCTCGGAAGCTGTTGAGCGTTTCAGGAATCAGGTAGAGCTTATTGATATGATGGGAAACTCGAATGTCAACGATATTGCTACCAAGATCCAGAACCTGTTATCACAATCCCACGAATCCTATCAGGCGGAACCGCTGTGGATTGATTTTGAAGTGCGTGATAGTGGTACGAAAGCAATAGGTCCAACTGCATCAGTTGGAGTTCTACCGGAGTTTGGAGTATCTCTAGATCCTTCGACTTCTCTTGTTACTCATCAACATTCCCAAGCCAAGATTTCGTTACACCCGATTGAAGTCAGCATTGAAATTCAAGATAGTGATACTGGAACTGTTCTCGTTGGAAAGGAGATTGAGTGAAAATGTTCATTTTTGAAAAAGAGCAATACGTCTATGACATCGCAAATGTCCGCATCGGTGGGATGCCAGGTGAGAACCCCACGGTTCTGGCTGGAACAATCTTCTACAGTGGGGACCAGATTGTTGAGAATCCACACAAGGGGATCTTCGATCGATCAGAGGCGGAAACTCGCATCAAGACACAAGAAGAAATGTCTGACAAAACTGGGAATCCAGCCCTAGTGCATATCTTTTCGGAATCTTCCGATGCGGCAGAGGAATACATCGATTTTGTATCCTCCGTTACAGATTCTCCATTTCTCATAGATTCTACAGAATCAGATGTGCGCATACGAGGTCTTCGCCATGCGCAGGAAGTCGGGTTACTGGACAAAGTGGTCTATAATTCACTCAATATCTCTGTAACAAGTGAGGAAATCGAATCTCTCAAGAAAATTGGCCCTGACTCCGCTATCATACTTGCTTTCAATCCACAGGATTCTTCAATTGCTGGGCGTCGAGCCGTCTTGGAGGAGGGAGCAGGAGACTTGGAGAACGGATTACTTACCTTGAGCCGGGAAATTGGCATTGACAAACCTCTTATCGATACTGCAACTACCACCATGGGTTCTGGGGCGGGTTCAGCTGCTGCTTTTACTTTTGTCTCCAAAGCAACTTTCGGTCACCCTACTGGCTCCGGAATGCATAATGCTCCATCATCATGGCACTGGATAAAGGAACAGGATGAGGAGATTTACAGAACATGTGATGCTGCATCCAATCTAATCGGCCAAATCCTAGGTGCTGATTATCTGCTATATGGACCAATCGAGAATGCTGAAAGCGTGTTTCCAGTGGTTGCAATGGGTGATATTTTCGCAGCTGAAGCTTTGAGTAATGAATTTGGAATAGAAGCTACTGAAAACCACCCGTTCAGGAAGCTACTGTGATTAGAAGGTACTTGTGATGTCCGGTAAGTTCCGACGAGTTACACCGCGATCTCTTACTGTTTCTTCCATCCGCATGGGCGACTTCTATACCGTAGCATCCGTAGAACTCGGAAATACCACCTCCAAGTGCATATTAGTGAGCACAAACTTGAACACCGCTGAAATATTTGAAATCGAAAAGGAAGTTGCATTCACGCGTACCGTTCGTTCTCCCCAAGATGATGAAGAGACCTTTGGGCGAACGCTTGTAGGTGTGGACTTGACTCATGAATCTGTTAAGGAATTCATCTCCGATTTGCTTAAGGGAGTCATCAAAAAAGCCAGAATCAGACTTCAAGAGGACCTACATTTCGTCGTTCGTTCTACTGGGGTAACTGCTGGTTTTGCAAAACCTGAAGACGTCGGGAAAATGGTCAAGGCACTTGCGGAGGGGTGTATTGAAGCCGGTGTTCCAACCAATAGAATGACTGCTGCACTCTCTCCTGACAACCTTCCGCCTGGGATACGTGATTTCACATGGTTGAAGAAGGTCTATTTTGATGGTGCTGTTGCAAGCTGTCTTCCACCTGCGGAAGCATCTATCGTGGCAAATGAGATGGAAGGGGAGCTCGTAACAGCCGGTCTCAAAGGTGCAGCAAAGAGTACCGATGTTGATTTTAGGAATCCTGTGTTGACGCTAGATTTCGGAACAACCTTGGCAGGAAGAGCGACGGATGACCGATATCCATATGCAAGAACCATTGGTTCTTTCGCTGGTCTAGCCGGAGCCATTCCCGATGCCTTGGCAAGAACTGTCCCATCTGTTGATTCTCTGAGTGGTTGTGTCCTCGATTTGCCTGTAGTTAGATCTGAGAATTATGGTACTATACATGACCATGTAGAAGAAGCTCACAAGCTAATCAAAGTTGAACGTGTGCCCGAAGGTGTCAAACGATATGGTACTGTTCCTGTGAATCCAGCTGCAGCCAAAGATGGAGACGTGATCCTCATAGGGGTTGATGTGGGTGTGAATGCGTCACAACTACACAAGCTTAGCGGCATTGGTCAAGAAGCCTTCCAAGAGAATGGAGTCTCAGGGCTCTTAGCGCTGATTGATGCTGTCCAAGTTCATTTGGTTCAACGACTCCTGACTGTAGCAGAAACCAAAGGTCTGATTCTGCCGTCGACCTCATTGGGCCTGACTGGAAGAGCTGTTGTTACAGGAAGAAAACCGGAGATTCTTGCAGAGAACCTGAAGCTGGCAGATGGTACACTTTGGACCGAAAATCACGATCTACTCGTTGTGGATGACGGACTTGCTCTTGGAGCTGCTGTCGCAGCGAGATGCATGAATTCAATGGGTACACGAAGCAATCCTATGGGTGGTAGAAAAGGAGATGCTTGTATAATGGGTGCCAGAATGAAATTACAGAGTAACAACAAGAACTCACACGAGAATCCTACAAAGGATAGCGAATAGGTCTGCTTTCAGCAGACTTTATTTTGTTCATTCTCACCTCGCTTAAATGGTGGCTCTCTTGCTGGTACTCCCAATACGAACGAAAATTATCTCTGAAGATGATCATCTTCTTGATGTGCTGCTGGATGGCCTAGAAAAACAAGGTCTGGAATTAAGGGATAATGACATTCTCGGCATAGCAGAAACACCCTTGGGAACCACTGAAGGGCAGGTGGTCTCTTTGGAAGATATCGATGTTTCTCAGCAGGCACAAGAGTTGGCTGGTCGTCACAACATCGTGCCAGAAGTGGCAGAGCTTGTTGTTAGAGAAGCCGATGAAATACTTGGCGGTATTCCTCATGTTCTGTTGACTATCAAGAACAACACACTCATGGCAAACGCTGGGGTTGACAAATCAAATGTACCTGACGGATATGCATCTCTGCTTCCTGCAAATCCTCGCCATAGCTCCGAGCTTCTCAGGAACGAGATTCGAAAGCGGTTTGGTGTTACAGTTGGGGTCATGGTAATTGACAGCAGAACACAGCCCCTACGTCTAGGCAACATAGGTATGGCCTTGGCAGTTGCAGGGTTTGAACCAGTTGCTGATGATAGGGGACGACAAGATTTGTTTGGAAATGTATTGAGAATCACACGTAGAGGTGTAGCAGATAACCTTGCTTCTGCTTGCACTGCAGTTATGGGAGAATCTGACGAGTCAACGCCGGCCGCTCTTATCCGCGATGCACCTGTTACCTTTGTAGACAGATCATTTGACTCATCAGAAATGTGGATTTCGCCAAAGGAGTGCATGTACATGGCGATTTTCGAGCAATGGCGGGCCAGAAGCGATACTGACTCCTAAGGTAGATTAAGGAGCTATACTGACTGCTTCTATGTTGTCCTAGAAGCTTATTTAAGAGAGACAGAACCATTACGTCAATTGTGCTTCCCGCGAAGCTCCTAATCTAAAGAGCCAAAAGGTAATCCACATGCATGCCACACAAACAGATTCAGGGGCTCGGAGGCTAGAACAAGATGGCAAAGAGAGACGTTCTATTTGACGGTGCAACCGCTGGCGCATCTGGTGATATGATACTATCCGCTCTTATTGATTTACTGGGGGATAAACAAGCACTTGATCCAGTTGCAGCGGGACTTCTGATTTACGATCCAACTCTCCGCGTTACTTTCAACGAACGGCAATTTGAAGATGCATCCGGGTTGGAAATGGATGTATTGCTGGATGAGGACATGACATTAGAGCCACAGGCCCTGAGAAACGTACTAGCAACTATGTCCAGAGAGGTCGAGCTTTCAGACAAAGCTGCAGAACTGGCTCGAAACTCCTTAGAGGCTCTTTTCAGAGCGGAAAGTCGGGCACATGATGAAGACATCTCGGATATACATCTACATGAGCTTGGATCTGTTGATACTATTCTTGATATTGTAGGTACAGCCTATCTTTTGGACAAGGCCGACCTTCTTGAGGATTCGAGACTACTGGTAACGAATTTAGCAGTTGGTTCTGGAACAATCACCACTGCTCATGGGGAACTCGACGTACCTGTTCCAGCAGTTTCAGAAATAATCGAGGAATTTGACATACCCTTCCACGCTGGACCTGCCAAAACTGAAGTTTTGACTCCAACAGCCGCCGCCATCTTGGGCACGATTGCTGACCAATTTGTTGAATCTGCGCAAGGTTTTGAGGTTGAGGAGGAGGCATTTGGTTTTGGCTCCCGGGATCTGGGTGAGATACCCAATGTTTTGCGGGTTGCAGTTGGAAATGCCTCAGGAATAGAGCCAGAAGTGAAAAAAGAAGAGCCTGCGGAACCCGAAGAAGTCGCTGAAGCAGAGCCTGTTGAAGAAGTTGTGACACCTGCACCAAAACCGGAAGCTCAACCAACTAAGGAAGAAGTGGATTTGGATGTAGATGAGGGCTGGGGGCGTGACGAAGTGATTGTTATAGAGACTAATGTAGATGACACCGATGGGGAATCTATAGGAACGCTTTTCGAGTTTCTTTTAGATGAGAATCTTGCCTATGACGCGGTCATAATTCCTGCTTATGGTAAGAAAAACCGACCATGTTTTGTTGTCAAGGTGATTACAACTCAGGAAAACATGAAAGAGGCTGCACGAGTCATAATACGTCACCTAGGAACTCTGGGCATTCGCTACACTTCATGGAATAGAATCAAGGCAGCCCGTGAGACTATTGTTTGTCAACTACAAATCGAGGACAAAGAATACATGGTTCGTGTTAAGGTATCGCGTGCAGCAAATGGAACTGTAGTCAATATCAAACCTGAAGCCGATGATGTGTTGAAGGTTTCGAGAGAAACAGGTATCCCGATTCGAGAGCTAAAACCCAGAATAGCCATGCAAGCTCATGCCATTACTGAATGATGGCATGTTTCTTTGAAAACAAACGATCCTCGGGCACCTGCTCACTTGAATTGATGTATTTGGCAGGAATGAGGCTTTCGAATGACCTTAGGCAAAGTTTGGCATACGCATCGGAATCATATTGCATGGAATCATCAATAAGCTCTACCGCCTTAACCCGTCTCAGGGGATTTTTTGTATCAGATTCTATCAGTACGTATCTTACCTTTTGCCCGGCATGCAAATCCTTTCCCATTTCTACTAACTGTTTTGCTGCTACTGCTGCTCTTGATGTTGTTTGATATTCATCTGGTTCGCGGCTCAGGCGAGAATTGAGCACCAAATCGCGCATGTCTACATCTCCTGCTTTTAGTTCTGTAATGTAATCTTGGCAAACCCCAAAAGCTTCAGGAATCAATTCTAGAAACTCGTTCTTGTTCTGTGCTTGTGCGAGAACTCGAATCATTGCATTCTGACAGTCTCCTACATAGAGACAGGTGTCACGACGTCTTACTTCGATTCCTCTTGTTTTGATACTCCCATTTCTGAAAAGGCCATAATACCGATTCAATGGGGCGATGGATGGGTTTACGTGTGAAGATGGAATAACAAACCACCTGTAAACCCCCTTCGGTGACATGGAGATATCCACAGTATCTGTCACCCCTTTACAGAATTCTTGGATTTTTTCGAATTCCATCTCCTTTTCTGAAGTGAGCCAGAGTGAGTCAACAATTCCATGGATTATTTCGAAATCATATGCCTCCCCAATCTCCTGTGTCCTCAGCAACAACTCTCGTGCGAAAGCTGTAACAGCAGTATGAGCCTCCACTCTTCCGAAGCGAGCATTCTTGAAACCAAGGTATCCAAAACAGGACACAAGTATACCTTTCAATGTGTTCTGCATTAGTCTGTATTTGTTTGCTTCTTCCCCCTCTTTGATGAGCTTCTTGAACGCATTTCGTTTTTGAATAACAAGTTCCAGAGACTCTGCTACCAAACCTCTTCTTCGTTCACATATACGGAAACTTACCCCTGGTATATCTAAGCAGTATTTCTGATTGTATGGGCATTCGTTTCGCATACATATAGTCTCGGGACTGATATTTCGAGTAACCATAAGTGTCGGGTACATCGATGAAAAATCACACTCAGCTACGTTTTCATAGATACCCGGTTTGGGTTGGAACACCAATCCCCCTCGATCAATAGCTGCTAGGTCATTAACCGATTTAAGAAACTCAGGATTCTTCTTTATGGGTGGTATCAGTAGCCCCCTCTTATAGGCGTTATAATATTGGACGGCTGCATTCACACTCCCAATTGACATTCGTGCAACCCTCTGAGGTCGTGCAAAGGCCAGCCTACACCCCTCAGCAACTCCTTCTATTCCGGTTGGTGAGTAGTACATGCTTTCGTTCCGGTCGATGTGGATTCTACCATTGAACATCACTGGCCTTCCGGACCTGTAGACGACTCTGTTGTATTGCCAAAACGATTCCGGATTCCGCTCCTTCACTCTCAAAGGGGTTCCGTCTCTTGAAAAAACAAGTTCCACATCGTGAATTCGCGCCCTGAGACTCAAGTATCTGAAGAGATCCTCATCGCCCCCTCTTGTGATAATCACATCGGGATTTATTTCATCGATTGTTCGTTGCAGCTCCAGCAGTGCTTCTTTTTCATTTGTCCCTTCAATCACCTTGGAATTTCCTTGGTTCATGATTTTGATGTGATGGATAGGGTCTTCCATTCGTGGAAAAAGGCGCTTCGTACTAACAGATACTTCGATTCCAATTTCCTCTAGTTCAGGAGTATGGTAGTGAATTGCTTCTCGGTCGTCCCTGTTCTTCAGTTCGATAATTTCGCCGTTCTTGAGTTCATACCCTACTCGTCCAAACGGAAACACTTCCCGGGCGATGAAACACTGCTGAACTGGATCGATATCAGCATGGAATACGGTAGCTCCTGGAAGCTTCTCCAAGTCATTTGCCACCTTCCAGTGTGAACCCGGCTTGGTAAATACTTGCACTACTTCTTCTTTCGTCTCATCGTACACGCTGAGGCACCGTTTGACGAGCTTCGTGTCTACTACTTCTGGATGCTCAGCTGTTGCTTGGAGAACTTCACAATCTTCCCACTCATGATTTTCTAGCAAATCTGTATCGACAAATAATGATGACTTGAAACTGGGATACGGATACCCTCGTGTTTCTCCATTGGACTTGATCCAGAGGACAAGCTCCTTGCTTTCCCTGTCAATGCTACCATCGAGAAGCCACCCCAGCTCCATTATGCCCTCTCCTATCCATCTTTCAGTGCTTGGATTTTATCACGGAGTGTATCAATTTCTTTCATAGCTTCCATCATGGTCGCCATGAACACAACTTCAGTGACCCTAGGAACTGGAACCATTGTTCCCGCATCTGCGTATTCCCTGGCATAGTTGAATATACGATCTAGATACTCCCTATGCGCCGGCTTGAGGGTGCGTCTGAAATTCTTCCATCTTGCTTGTTCAGAATCCACAGCGTCTCGAAAGGTCTTGACCGTTCTGCCACACATAATGATCTTCTCAATCTATCAGCTTGATTACAGCAAGTGGTACCGCGGAGCCTAAACTGGGTGCCGTAGAAACTTTATGATCCGGACATTGTGGTGTTTGTGGAACCTATTGTTCCGTTATTTCGGATACCCGATGGGTGGACTGGTTCCCGAAAGTAAAACCCGCTTTCATCAACACAAAGATCACCCAGTATCCCTTTTGACTGATACCAACAAAAATAGCGCTGCGGGACTGACGGAAAAACTAAATGCTTGTTTCCGATGATACGTCTGTGATTGGAACATGACTTTTGCTGGAGATAGAACCAATAATGAAGAGGAGATGCTACATAATCTGAGAAAAATCAGTAATCACCTAGAAAACATCGAGCGAGGTATCTTCTTGTTTTTCTCGGTCAATCTGATTGGGTTTACTCTCGTTCTCATTGGACTCCTCCGGCTTTTCTGACATATTTATTCGGGTTACACTAAAATAGCCGAAGGTTATGAGAGCATATAGCAAAACAACCGATTATGCCCCAGATAATTCCTCAGAAGGCGGTGTTCAAGTATATGGTCAAAGCGGTATTCAAAGTTGTTTTAATGGGTGATGGCTCAGTGGGCAAGACAAGTCTCCGGCGCACCTACATGGGAGAAGGCTTCAAAGCAAACTACAATATAACCATAGGTGCAGACTTCGCGGTAAAGAAGATGCAACTCGAGGGTGGCCATGATGTGCGTATACAAATATGGGATCTTGCTGGGCAGGAGCACTTCAGAAATGTCCGTTCAACATTCTATCGAGGAGCCATGGGGGCACTTGCAGTCTATTCGGTTGTAGAACGGCTATCCTTCGATCATATTCCTGAATGGGTGGACGAATGCTTCGAGAACGCCGGCAAGAAGATTCCTATCGTGCTTATTGGTAACAAGATTGACCTGCGAGAGAAATTTGAGGGGAACCCCTCCATGCAGGAAGCCATGGTCACGACTGATGAAGGTGAATCACTTGCTGAGAGAATTTCAGACAACAATGGTATTCATACATCTTTCATAGAGACATCCGCGAAGACGGGTGCCAATGTAGATGCTGCTTTTCTTGAGCTTGCAATCAAAATTCTTGAAAGCGGCGATATGATGTAATTCAACAGGAATCTTGCTGTTACGAAGCGGATTCAACTTGTTGATGTACCGCTTCGTAGATTCTACTGGCTGCGATGTGGAGGAGTTCCTCCTCGTCAGAGTGCACTTCTATTCTCACTTTGGTCTTTGACTCATCTGTTTTCCCAACTAGTGTTAAGTGAATGACTACTCGTGTTTGATTGAAGATGCTCTCCGCTGCTCCAATCAACAATGCTCTCATCATACCGTCTCTCTCTGAAGATTCTTCCCTAACTAGATGTAGATTCTTCTCTTTGAATATCCGTTTTAGTAATCTGAAGAGACTTCTTGGATTGAACCTAAGGACATGTTCTCTGCTCCATGGTTTCATCTCCATTCTGGCGACGCTGAATTCCCTTGAGGTCAAATCCAAGGGTTTCATCTGGGAATAGAGCGATCTGACAAGGCAATTTCCCGACTTGGCGGACACCTCCTGACCGAGATGGTTTTTCATGACAACGGCGATTACCATTTCCCCTTCTACGTAGTTCGCCACCTTCTTGAAATCGAATCTGATTCTAGCTTCTTCTGAAGGGGATAAGTCTCCTACTTGAGCCGCCCTATCGCTTTCGAGTTTGAGACCATCTGATGGATATGTCAGGAGTGAAACGTTCGTATCCTCTACTCTTTGTTTCCCCTCGTTCGTAAGCCTGACAAGGAGAGATATTCCCTCATCCTCTTCTTGGCATTTGCTTTGAACATCAATATAGCTGACCGTCCTAACTGGCAACTCATTTGTGAATAGGTCCGGTCTCCTTGCTGCCGCATAGAGTACATCTTGTGTCTCTTTCTCTCCGCTTACGGTTTCGGCTTGATTCACGTATTCTAGTATTGACTTGACCCTTTCATCCGTTAGTTTCTCTTCGGGTATTTCGCTCCGTGAGACTTCTACCCCGATAGCATGTAACATTCCTACAGCTGCCGTACAAACAACTGGTGTGATATCATACAATGCAATCTCTAGTGCTTCTTGTGCTTCTTGACCAAACTCGGCAAGTTTACAAACCGACAGCAATCTGAGTTCATCATCGCCCACAAGAGCTGCATCCTTACAAGCTTGTAGTGTTTGAAGCTCTGCAAGCGCATTGTTCAATTCCTCTCCTCTGGGCCGGAGGAATCTCTTGACATTGTCCTTCACATACCGGAGAGCCTCTATTCCTTTCAGCTTTTGCAGCAATGACTCCCCTTCTTGACTCTCCATGGTATAGTCCCCATAGTAAAGAATGTGATGCATTCGATTTAACGCTTACTGATTTCCTATGATACTGATGTGAAAGCTAGGAAATATGCGAATATACCTTGGCTTGGTTTTGGCTGGCTTCAGAACACTTTAGTACACCTCTAATGCATTCCCGTAATGTCTCCTCAATGAGGTGAATACACTGCCCCGGGACAAAAAGCCACTTTTCCTTCAACAGCAGACCCTGAAACCAAGAGCTGAAGAATCTTCTGAAATAACTCGACGGTTTGCAATGAATGATGTTGGACGGTTGCTTGCTGCTGGAATGCAAGATCGCACCATACGAATTATGTCTGCTGATGATTGTGAAGAGGTTCAATGTCTGCAAGACGACTACCTATGTACTTCTCTTGCTTTCAGTCCGCGAGGTGATATCATTGCTTCTGGATCGGTTGAACGTATCGTTAAAATCTGGGATATCAAGACAGGGGAGTGTCTAAAGACATTCGAAGGTCACGAGTATCCTGTGCTTTCTCTTTCATTCTCGCCGAGTGGAGATCGGCTTGTTTCGAGCAGTGGCGATACAACGCTTATCATATGGGATATTGATAACCGCGAGAAAATTCATCAGATGGAAGGTCATACTCTCTACGTGCTTTCATGTGATTGGGATCCTGGTGGCAACAGAATCGCCTCGGGAAGTGTTGATGCACTCATATGCTTATGGGATGCAAACAGTGGTAAGAAAATCCAGACGATTGAACAACATAGGACTGCAGTGCATAAAGTTCGTTTCTCACCTAGTGGGGAAACTCTGGCTTCTGGTAGTTCCGATTTAACAATCAAGCTTTGGAACGGGAATCCCAAAATAGAGCTTGATGAAACTCTTCGAGGGCATTCGGCTGAAGTTCGAGCTTTAGCGTTCAGCTCGGACGGTGAGTATCTGGCTTCTGGTTCAAGCGATAAGGAAATTGTTGTTTGGTCTATGGACGATCGTACTATCAAAGGTAATACTTCAACCGACGGAGAAATTGACGGGCTTGAGTGGTATCCAAATGAGAAGACCTTTGTGAGTTCAGATGGTACCGGGGCTATTATTCGATGGAATCTCAAATTGCTACGCGCGGTTATTAGTCCCTTTGAGGAGTTGCTAGAAGAAATCAAGGCCGATGAGGATGGAAGTAGAAGGGATGAACTGATTGAGAAGTTTCGGAATCT
The DNA here is from genome assembly GCA_014730275.1 of Candidatus Lokiarchaeota archaeon. NCBI lineage: Archaea > Promethearchaeati > Promethearchaeota > Promethearchaeota archaeon. The sequence continues at coordinate 30,964 of WJIL01000077.1, forward strand.
ACAGTCCCGCTATGATGAAGAAACATTGAAGGCTAAGCGTGTTTTCTACGCTGTTTGGAAATGTAAGAGAGCTCTGGGTCTCTTAAAAGGGAAACCCCGGAAACGCTGAGAATGAGCCCGTCCTATACTACATCACTTCGTCGTCTTTCTTCCTCACACTGTCAATCATAAGCCTGCAAAGTTCAGTATAGGCCTTTTCCACATTCTCGCCTGTCAAGGCACTGGATTCAACATACAGAAAGCCTAACTCATCGGCGTATTCTTTCCCTTCCTCAGTACCGACGACTCTGCTTTCTTCAAGATCTACTTTGTTTGCAACAACAATCATCGGTATTGGATTTCCTATAGCCTTGAAGCATTCGTTTTTCCAGTTCTCAATATTCAAGAAAGTACGGCGGCGAGTGACATCATAAACCAATAGGCCTCCTCTCGCCCCTCTATAGAATCCTTCTCGCACGACCGAGTATCGTGGCTGACCAGCCAAATCCCAAATTTGAAGCGTTACATTGCTATCTCTTTCCGGAAGTCTGGTTCTTTTGATAGCGAAATCACTGCCGATGGTGTGCTTATAATCTGATTCAAAGCGTTCCTGGGTGTAACGGATAGTAAGTGCCGTTTTGCCCACCGCACCATCTCCTAGCATGACGGTTTTGAATCTGTATTCTGCAGGCATGTGACTCATTCCCTAGCGTACTCTTAAGAACTACATCAGACCTTAAAATCTATCCTCTTGCTACTCCAGTTACTTGCCGTAATGAATCTTGATATTTTCTGTCTTCTGTACGTCCTTGTTCGAAAATATATATAGGGATGAGTTGCAATCAGAGATTTAGCATGCTGGCTGGTGCAAACTATGGAACGGCCCGATTACTCTGCTCTAGAGGAAATTCTTGAAGACATGAATCGTGAAGGCGGATTTTATGCCAGTATACTGGCCAGAGACGATGGTCTCTTGATCGCCTCCGCAACCGCCCCGAATATCGATAACAATGTAATAGCTGCTATGTCCGGATATGTGGCTTCCACAGTCGAACGCATGCGGAAAGAGCTTTCTCTTGGTGAACTGAACGATATAAACGTGAGATGCTCTGCTGGGAAGGCTGTTTTTAAGAAACTCAACCTTGAGGAACAGGATGACCTCGTTTTAGCGGCTGTTATGCCGCGTACAGTTCGATATCATTTGCGTCCGCTAGGTAAAGGTGGAACAAGAATTAAGAACGTCCTAGAGAAGTGACAACCACAAAAGATTCAATTGGTTCAGCATAAAGAACATCACACCGTCGCTTATATTCAGGAGTGCAGTCGATTGGGCGAACAAGCGAAGAGTGCAAATGATTCAGAAGGAGAACCCTCAACCCCTGTTGAGATTGTCCTATTCAAATCAGATGATTGTGCCTTTTGCCCAAGAGCTGAAGAGGTAGTGCGCGAGGCAATTGCTGATTTCAGCTCAGAATCCTTTGAAATACGGATTATCGACGTGAAAAAGAATCCTGAGGCGGCTGAGGAATACGGAGTGTTTGCCCTGCCAACAATAATGATTGGTGGGACAAGCGTGACTGGAATTCCGGAACCTGAGATCATAATGAAAATGGTGCTGGGGGCTAAGGTCTCTATGAGAGGTGCTAGTAAATGAGTGACTTTGAAATTGAGCGGGTAAAAACAGGCATACCAGGCCTGGATGAATTAATCGAGGGTGGTTTCCCGAAAGGAGATACCATTTTGATTGCTGGTAAAGCTGGAACTGGAAAGACTATCCTAGCAAATCAATTCCTCTACAATGGCGCAACTGAATATGAGGAACCAGGTGTTCTCGTTACGTTGGAAGAAACACCACAGATGATTCGACGGAACATGAAACGCTTCGGCATGGATTTACAAGAATTAGAAGATAATGAGATGTTATCAATCGTTGATTTGTCACCTTCAAAGGAGCGTTCTCCCGTACCAGTGGGAGAATACCCCAGCTTCGATCTCTCAGGATTGGAGGCCATAATACTGAATCACATTGAGAAAGTGAATGCCAAACGCGTTGTGATTGACACCCTCTCCATTATGGCATACAAATTCAAGAGCCGAGACATCCTCCGCGAAGAATTCTTCAAACTATGTGCAGCAATCACCCGCACTGGAGCAACACTTCTTCTTACAAGTGAGATTCCCGCTCATCACGGTGGTTTGGGTGTCTTTGATATTGAGGCATTCTTAGCTTCTGGCGTAATAGTCCTCTACTATGAGAAAGTAAGTGACACCTCAAGATCTCGATCAATAGAAGTACTCAAGCTAAGAGGTTCCAAGCACAGCTCACGCATACACTCAATGCGGATTACAGATGAGGGTATCAGAGTATGGCCTGGTGAAATTGCCGGTCAAGGGTAAGGTGGTAATAGATGAAGAAAGAAGTAATCGACGCTTGTGACACTGAACCAACAACAGTAAAGCCGATGATTGGAGACCTAGTCCGGTTCGGCCAGCTCACACAGGTCTCGTACATGCTTCTTGGCCCTATAGGTTCTGGAAAAACTACTTACGCGGAGGCTTTCTTGGCTCAAGGTTTGAGTTTGGGTTTTCCTGGCGTCTTTGTTACTACAGATGTATCACCACGTGTCATCAGAAATGACATGAGCCGACACGGGTGGCCGGTGGAAGAATGTGAGAACAACGGACAATTGGTCTTCATCGATGGTTATTCAGAAAGAATGGGCGCCCCAAAGACGGGTAGGGCTCATACATTATCCAAGGTAGATGATATCAGCGAACTAGGCATTGTTCTTTCTGAGGTTCTAGATGATTTGGTGTGTGCAAGAGTGATTGTTGACAGCCTCTCAACGCTCATCCTGAACTCATCGGCTACTAAAATGCCCGGCTCTGTGCAGAGGATAAGCGGAAGAGTTACCCAAAATTCGCACAGCATTATGTTCATCTTAGAAGAAGGCGTCCATGACGAGAAAACGTATGCTACTTTCTCGTATCTTGTGGACGCGGTTCTCAGGTTCAGAGTCGATGAATCTGGTGATCGCCCAGTTCATCAAGTCCGCATGGAGAGGATGCGAGGAACGGACACTTCCAGACAATGGCACGACTTCGTTATGGAGAATCCTGAAGAATGATTACTCGAAGAGGCTTCTGTGAAGACTTTTAACAACTTAGTGACCGTTTCGATATGAAATCAGTAGGTAGCACATCATGGAGACCAGATTGGAGGTAACTATCAGGGATATTTTATGCGCTTCAGTTTCCCTAGATGATGGTTTATCCGCAATCCAAAGTCTGTCAATCGACGGCTCGATTGATAAGGAACTTGCTTTTGATATTGCTAGGGCAATTGAAGAAATAATCCTACGAAATCCAGAGGTAGCCAACTCAAAACTGACAGAAATCATTGTTAAATTAGCTTTCGAAGAAAATCGAATGCTACCTCAAATGCTTAGTCTTCTTGATACGAGGTACACCCACAGTGCCAGAAGAGCAGCAATAGAACTGGAACCAGATTTGGAATCGATTCCCGTTCTACTAGATCTTCTCGGTGAGCTATCTCATGGAATTGACCGGGCTCTACGACTGAATCTACGCCCATTGGTTCCGTTCCTGGTAGATGAAATGGTTCAGACAATGGAATCTATTTGGTCCAAGCAACATCGTCCATCCACTCACCTTGCTCTTCATGAAGTACACGAATTGACTACCTATTTGGTTGAAGCTGGCTTCTTTGAAGGTGCAGAAGCTTTACTCAATCGATTAATCGAAATGGCTGATGACATTGATTTGCAGACACTCTATTTCGAAGCCTCACTAGATGAGGCTGGAGTTCTTACGGAACTGGGCCTTTATGATCAATCAAGAGAAATCCTTGCTGAATTAAGACCACGAATTCGTGCTTCTGGCGATTCGGTGCGGCTTGCGGCTCTTACTCTTCAATTGGCTATCAATGAGACCCGTGATGACGAAGTTGCATACAAGAGAGCTCGATCATTGGCTGACAAGGCTGCTGATATGTTCGGTAGTATTCTCGACACCGACGAGGTGAACAAAGATGGGCTTGTTTTGGCTCACCTTGTTATTGGGTCGAGCATTTTGGCTAATGGTTGGAGAGAAGGCATCTCTGATGCTATAGAGCGATTGGAGAAATCCTTGAATCTATTGGAAGGCATTCCTAATCGAACACCGGCTCAATCGAATCTCATGTACCGCTGCTTGTGCAGCCTGGGTTTTGCATATGGTATGATTGATCGCGAAATTCGAGTTTCGGATGGTCTTACATATCTGAATCGTGGAAAAGAGATTCTAGATGAAACCAGCATGACTGCTTCGGAAGCCAAGGCGGAGCGCGCAGCGTGTAACAATGCTATTGGATGGATATGTCTTACTTCAGATTCGGACGAATTCAGAAATACCGGACTAAAAGCGTTTGAAGAGTCCTTGGAGGCTCGTCAGGAGCTTCTTAAAGCTGATAAAACTCCTGATATAACATTGCTTGGTACCCGAATGGGTCTTGCTCTATCAAAGATACGGATACCAAGCAGGAATTCCGAAATTCCCTTAGAGAATATTCGAGAAACACTTCTGGAGTACATACAGCTTTTCCCCGTTGATACAAGAAGCTTTGTTGAGGTCGCTATTTCCGTCTACAACCTTGTGTTGCTCAGCTTCAGACATGATATTGACCTCCCAGAGCGATTGATACGCCTTCTTGATGACATAGACATGATGTTGTCCGACGCGAGAGCAACTAGTGATTCACCGTTCATACATGGCGAGGCCCTTACAGTTCCTTACGCAAGCAAATCATGGACGACTCTATACGACCGGGCAGAGAACATTGCTAATAGAGTTCCGGAGCTAAACAAGGCTGCTAATATGCTCAAAGCGGCTGCTACTGCTAAAATTAACCTCCAAATTCTAAATCGCCAGCGAGTTGTCAAGATTCGTAATCCAATTGAATCTCAAACCATGGAATCGGATGCACTCTTAGCTCAGTATTGGAAAGGGCAGACAGCTCTTGCTAATGCGCTAAAGACATATTTTGAAAACAAAGATTACTCTGAGCTGGCTACAGGTCTCCATAAAGCAGCACGAGAACTGAGTATTGTGGAAACGATTGATCCTGACTATGACGGCTCGGAGTCTTTCATCAAGGGGACAGCTCAATCCTTAGCAGCATTACTAGAGCGGTTCTCTCAGGCACTTGAGAGCGGATACGGGGCTGTGATTAAAGGACCAGCTGGAGGAAGCCTCGATATTAAACAAGGGAAATATGACTTTCTGCTACCTGAAGACTGGATTGGCTTAGTGCGAATCTCCGAGTCCTACCTAGAATTGATTGAGGAAATGGAATCCGTTCACGCACAGCCATATCTTAACGCGGTATTTTCAAACATGTCCCGAGCACTACAGATGATGGATCGAATATCCATGGCTGATAGACGTGTGTTGTCTATGCTCGGAAGGGTGATGAATGAACGCTACTACCTACGGAGCTAGATTCTTCTGTAGTCTCCACTTTCAGCTCCCCACGTAGCCCATCCCGATGTTGCTGTTCTCATTTCATCAGCCAGTCCAAATGATTCTCGTACTGGAATCTCTGCCTCTATTTTGTAGAGATGACGTTCTGATTCCATCTCCAAGATTTCCCCCTTCCGTTTGGCAAGGATTTTGCTTAGTGTGCCTATGTAATCCTCAGGAGCTGTAATCTCAAGATGTAACCATGGCTCAAGCACAACGGGCTCGTCGCTCATTATGCTCTTTCGCAATGCTTGAATCATAGGTTGTGTGATGTCTCTCCAGGAGGTTTCAGGTTTCTCGAATCGAATATCTGCCTCTCTTATCACTACCAAAAGATGTCTCATCCGTTCTCCCTGAACCGGTCCGCTCTGTTTCACTGTACGGAATCCCTCAATCACCCATTCAGCCTCTTCCGTATGTGGTTCAATCTTCTTTGTCTGATCTACTAGATAACACATTGACTGCGGATCAGCATCTAGGATTTCACCCTCGATATCTGGTCGACCACTCTCTTGGAGGAGCTTTGCCTGAACCGTGAAAGAACTAGATTCGGCACCCCCTGCTGATTCAGGCTTCCCGTCTTCAGTTAGCTGTTCCTTGAGTAGAACCATTGGTTGACCTAAGCGAACTTGTACCCCTTTCCGTTCAAGTTTCTCAACACTTATTTCAACGTGCAATTCGCCGGCACCCGAAAGGAGCATCTCGCCTGTCTCAGGATTAACCTGGAATTCAAGCGCGGGGTCAGTTTCGACAAACTCTTTGATTGGCTCTTTGATTTCACTCAACTGAGACAGAATCTTTGGTTCTATGGTATAGGTTACCACAGGCTCCGTGGGATACTGAAGCTCGCTAATTGGCTGGGCATCTTCATAGCCAGGCTCGACCAATGTGTCTCCAATGGAAAGCGGTTCAATGCCTGTCAAAAATGCGAGATTTCCAGCTGGAACTTCATCCAGTCCTACGCGCGTCTTTGACATCAAAAGCCCTGTAAGAAGCGTTTTCTCGGTATCTCCCGTTCGCAAGTTGGTCAATTCCTGTCGATTTCTCAAGATCCCTGAAAAAACTCGTACCACTGCTACAAGACCTGCATGTCTATCTCTCTGAGTATTGCTCACAGCCAGAATGCAGGGTCCATCTCTATTGCAATCATACAGACTCTTGCCATATTCGGTGTCTGATTGTCCCCCCCAGATTCGAGGCATTCTCTCTTTCTGTGCTTCCTTTGGATTTGGTACTATGTGAACAACCGAATCAAGGGTGGTTTCTGCAACTGGATACCTCTTAGATAACTCATCTTCGTTTTCGTTTCTGTAGGCCTCTACAATCTCCTTGAGAAGTTCAAGAAACGCCTCTTCCATGGTTTCCCTGTCTGCTGACTCACCAGCTCGACTTCGTAGGACTTCTATGCCAATACCCCATTTATCTAGGGCAGACCCCACACAAAGAGAGTTTCGAGCAAAAGAAACCTGCCATTTATCCAGCAGATCATCATCGATGTATTTACCAAGCATTCCGTTGAATTCCATGACAACTCGCTTGATTTGTTCAGCTACTTGTTCTGCATTCAGCTTACGCTCGGTAATCAGTCGGTCAATCTTATTGAGGAACAGCATCGGTCGAACTACTTCCTCAATAGCCTGCCTTGTCACAGTCTCCGTTTGAACCATTACTCCCTCGATGACATCAACTACCACAATTGCCCCATCTGTGAGTCTAAGCCCTCTGGTAACATGGCTTGAGAAATCAATGTGACCTGGAGTATCTACTAAATGGATTAGATATTCTTGGTCTTCTCTGTCATGAATGAGCGAGATTCCTGACGACTTAATGGTTATACCCCGCTCCTGTTCAATCATATCATAATCCAATAATTTTGCAGAAGCAGCTACATCTTTGGAGAGAAGGCCAGAAGCGGCAATAAGCGAATCTGTTAGGGTTGTCTTTCCATGGTCAATATGCGCGATTACAGTACAGTTTCTAATATTCTCTATATTATTGACCAGTGGAGAAACTCTTTCCTCGACAAATTTCTTGTACAGATGAGACAATTGCGACTACCTAACCTTCATTTCATAATCAGCTGCCGGAATAATGGTTTCTTGATTGCACTCGGCGCACCGGAAGATGACTTCATCAGCATTCTTCTCTATTTCATCATGGAGCGGCTGACCACAGATACAGACGAATCCAACTAATCGTGCTGGATTCCCCATCACCAATCCATGAGCTGGAATATCCTTCGTAACGACAGAGCCACTCCCGACCATGCAATACTCGCCCAGTATCGTATTGCAGATAATGACAGCATGAGCTCCAATTGAAGCACCCTCCTTGACAAGAGTTTCACAAACTTCCCATGATTCGCTGAATGCACGCGGATACAGATCATTGGTAAATGTCATGTGCGGTCCACAGAACACATCATCTTCTATTTTGACGCCCTTGTAAACAGACACGCCATTCTGAATTTTGACGTTGTCGCCTATCTCAACATCGGCGTCGATGTATACTCCCTTCCCCAGATTACAGGCTTTTCCAAGCTTGGCTGTCCCCCGAACATGAGCGAAGTGCCATATCTTGGTGCCTTCGCCAATTTGCGCTCCATCGTCTACAACCGCTAGTGGGTGTGCATAGTACTCTTCTGTCATGTCGCTCATCTCAGAACTCGAGGATTTCAAGAGTTAACTCTTACTCTTTGTTCTTCGATTGAATCCACAGATTCCCTTTGTAAGCTGATGTCTTAGGGCAGCCAACACATCTATCAATTTTGTATCGTTTACATTCCGGACAATGCCTGCCACAGGGTGATTTGTCTCCATTGTCTCGATTGGGGGCAAGATCGATGGACAAATACTCCGGCACGATTGGAGCATTTCCGAGCCATGTTTCGGTATTTCTAATACCCTCCTCTGTGGCCATACTGCAGGTTCCAACCATGGATTCCATACTCCAGGTATCTTCTGCAATCATTACCGCAAACAGGTTGTATCTTCCAGTCACGGGTGCGAGCATCAACAGCCTGGGACAGTCACCATATTTCTCGGCTATTCCATCAGCAACCTCCATATTTCGGGTTTCCAGACCCATGAAGACGATTTTGATGTCAAGTGATTCTGCCCGGACTCCAGCTGAGATTTGCACCGAATCTTCTTCTCTTAGCTTGTTCAATCTCTTGCCAATGGCGACGTGGGACATCCCCAGCTCTTTGCCTATATCTGTAAGGCTCTTCCGACCATCTTGCTGTAGAATATGAATCAGTTCTCTGTCCTTGTCGTCCATTTTTTCATTCTCCAGTATTCCATTGACGAAGTTACGGGCAAATACTAGCAGGACTACTTATTACTTGATGAAATAGTATTTGAATGAACCTCAACGCCTGCTGTAGGTTTGGTTCTGAAGCGGTCACTAGACTAAATGAGGGATTCAGCACTTTTCCAGTCATGCTTGTAAATATGCGCATTAACTGAGAGCGTTGTTATTCTGCCTGTATCCATATTGACTTGTTCTGCCACGTGCTTGAGTAGCTCTGTCAATGCGTAGAAATTCGCTGGCCAAGCTCCGTACATGTCATTGCTACGAATAGTCACAGAGAGGTCTAGATTTCCATCTCTTCTCATGAACACAAAATGGTTCAGACAAGGCACTTCATCAGCGTTGTCATCTTTTCGAGGATCCCACGTTGTAGCGACTGCCCTCCTGCTATTTGGATTTGCCTGGATTTTCTTTACAATGTAGTCCAGCTGATTGATTTTTTCATCACCCCACGCATTCAATCGCTCTCCATAGGTATATTCGAAATCAAGGCGATCTGGATTGAGAAGCTGTGTAGCATACTTCTCTTGTAACACCTTCTGACTAAATGGATAGTCTGGACTTACTCTCTCAGCAAACGGCTGGAGGATGTGAATCATTACGTTGTCTAACCAGCGGGTTTTCAAATCCCGTTCACCAACACGTGTCAGTCCGTTCTTCATGATTTTCGGGATTATCCTCTTCCAAGCTTCAACAGCTGTTGTAGCCCGTATGTATGTCGCCATAATATTTCACAACTCGGAATCGCAACCAAGATGAGCCACAGAGATTTCTTCCAATTGATTCCCCGCAGCTGCGTGGCTCGGTGATGTGCAATCTTTTCTTTCTTTTCACTTACCCCTTTGTTATTACCTGAGTCATCGATTAGCTTTCCATTCCGCGCGAAATGGTGAATCTTCTTCGTTCCCAAGAGCGGAGATGTTTACTAGAAATCTGTTCAATTGGGTATATCATATGACAACACAAATCGATGATTGTTCGGATGAAATTAGAACAGTCATTCTAGGAGATTAAATTGTTACCGAAAAATAGACGAGTGGAATAACATGTCTTGTCCGAAATACGATAGAATGGCTTTAGAACGCCTCCGGGGATGTGAGAACTCTTTTATTCTTACCACCTCCTTACATCTCAACCACGCTTGAGTGGAGTGTTGAGATGTCGCCGGGAGAGAATACTCGAACTGAGAAGATTTTGTACCTCGTAACCCAGCCGGGTTGCGTCAATTGTCCTGCAGCAAAAGCAGTAGTTGAAGAAGCGTTTGAGGATACAGACATACCAGTGGAGACGATCAATCTCCAAGAAATGGACGATGACCTTGAATTCCGCCTTTTGGAGGAACAAGTGTTCATCGCCTCAACACCAAGCATCATCGTAGACAATGGTGGAGACTTGAAGCTGCTATACAGTGGCGAAGTGCCTACAGTGGATGGCATTCGTAGAGAATTAGGAGTTGCATGAGAGCTTGACTGATATCAATGAAGCAGTAGCAAAAAATATTGAAGAAATAGCGGCACGTGAAGAGAAACTACCGAGCGTTCGTACGACTAGTGGAACGATTGAGGATTTTGATGCTGAGAGAATTATCAATAGTCTTCATCGTGAAGCCGGGTTGACACATGCGGATGCTCAGCTCGTTGCTGTCAAGGTTATGGATAGAATAGCTGCTTCAGGAATCAAGTTTCTTTCTGGCCCTTTGATTCGTGAGATGTGTAACAGTGTGCTGGCAGAATTGGGCTTGGAAGAAGAACGTATCCGGTATACCCGTGTGGGAATCCCGATGTGGGACGTGAATCAGCTCATCCACGATACCGGAGATCACACGTCTAATGCAAACCTGATGAGGAATCCTGAGACCATTGCCAAACTGGTTCACGATAACGTGATGGAGCAGCACACCTTCCTCTCTATACCTCCCCACCTAGCAGATGCTCATCTAAGTGGTGACATCTACATCAAGGATCGGGAGTACTTCTCTACACGTGACTACTGCGCCACGTGGGATCTTCGCCAAGTGCTCAAGCTTGGTATTGCGCCTGATGGGCTTGGCGGGATGCATTCTTCACAAGCGGGTCCCGCCGTCCATCTTCCAGTGGCAATCAATCATTCCGCTATATGGCTTGCAGCAGCCCAAAGTTCCTTTGCTGGCGGTCAAGGGTATTTCTTCTTCAACACTTTCTTGGCACCGTTCTGTCAAGGGAAATCATACAAAGAAATCAAGCAGGCTGCTCAACAACTTATCTTCACACTAACACAGCAGTATGTTGCTCGCGGAGGTCAAGTCATCTTCTCCAGTATCGACCTCACACCAGGCATACCCAAAATCATGAAGGATGTGCCGGCTGTTTTGCCTGGCGGGAGAATTAGCAACTTGGCTTATGGCGATTTCGAAGAAGAAGCCAACCAGTTCTTCAACGCCTTCATGGAAGTCATGATTAAAGGGGATGCAAACGGAAAAGGCTTCAATTTTCCAAAACCAAATATCGTTCTCCGCGAAGAATTCATGAAGCCTGAATATGACGACTCGTGGCGTCTCGTGGGTGAACTTACGGCGAAACACGGAAGTCCCTATTTCGAGAACTATTTGAACTGGAGGAGCGGTATCGAGGCTGGATGCAGCAGCTGTTGCTCTCATCTCTGGACTGCGAGCAGCGATGAGGAGATGGAGGAATTCCTTACAGGCAACATGGTTTTTGGCGCATCACAAATGGTCACGCCAAATATTCCCCGCGCTGCATGGCTCGGCCGGAAGGATGAAGACCGATTCTTTGAGAAACTGGACGAGTTTATTGATCTCTGCAAGGAGGTTATGCTTGAGAAGAAACACTGCATGGACCGGCTTATTGACAGCGGCAGTGTACCATTCTATACCCAACCCAAACCTAATGGTGATCCACTCATCAATATGGAAGATCGCGAATTCCTGTTAGGAACGGTTGGTTTCGAAGAAATGGTCCATATCATGACAGGGCACCATTTGCACGAGCGCGAGGGCACCAAATTCGGTATCAAGGTTCTCAAACACCTCAAGAAACGGGCACGTGAGTTCCAAGAGGATTACGGACTCAGTTTCAATGTTACACGGACTCCCGCGGAGAGTGCAGCTGGTCGATTGGCTCGAAAGGACTATCGGCAGTTCAAGGGAATCCGACCGTATCTCAAGGGCGATCATCCAAGCGTCTACTATACAAACTCAACCACTTTGTATGTTGGAGCCGACATTCCTCTAAGTAAACGAATCAAGAAAGAAGGCATGTTTCATCCATACATGGATGGCGGTGCGCTAACACACGTCTACTTGGGTGAGAAGAACCCTGATCCCGACGCTCTCTGGGCACTCACTCGCAAAATCGCTGAAGAAACACTCAATTCATACTGGTCCTTTACCAAGGATATCCTTGCCTGCCCATCTTGCTTCCACCAGGAAGGCATCGACTGGCGCAACGCTAAGTTCTCCTCTGTTGAGGACCTGAATCGTATCCCCTGTCCAAAGTGTGGATATATCGGGGTGGATATCATCAGCCGGATTACCGGGTATCTACAGTCGTTTTCAAGTTGGAATAACTCCAAGAGACAGGAATTCCTAGATAGGCACCGATATGCCGTATAATCTGATTAAGAGGGTTGTATGGGGTTATAGTTACTTCTCGTGATTCTTGGCGTCACCACCTAAGCAGATCATCTAAGGTGTATCCGATGAAATATGTAGTTGACCCACTGTATGACCGAACAGAAATTCCACAGTGATTCAATCAAGCCCAGAAAAAACTAGAGATTTCCCGTATGCACCATATTCGACAACTAGGATTCTGCATCTACATATGCTCAATCATGGGCTCCTCCTACAGCTGGAAACACTGAAACATACGCTGTGGTTGGCCTTGAAGAAGACGAAACGTATTGGTTTGCTATTATTGCCTACGATGATGTGGGGAACTATGGTGAGGTCTCAAATATCGCCTATGGCACTACTACCATTCCTACTCTGCCAGATACTGGTCTTGTATTGGGTCTCGCTATCGGAGATCTTGCAGGCGCAGGCGGAGCCATAGTTCTGATCGTCTGGTTCATCAGGAAACGACATGGAATTTAGCTTCCAAAAAATTCCAGTGATGGGGAGAGATCCAGCCGGCTGGGGTTTCTCCCTCATTTCGCTTTCCAATCATGCATTTGGGCAGAATGATGCTCTGGACCATTGCGAATATTCTCACTAGAAAGACTAACATAATCTCGTTTCAATCGAAATGCCATATTCACTTATAGATACATGAATTCCGGAGAGGGAATCTTTGGACCGACCGAGTGCAGAAACAGTAGCTAACAACATTTTGGATAACGTAGGCATAGATCAATCAGCGCATGTAGAAAAACACACACCCCGCGCTGGTAAAATGAAACCGTCTCTACAGGTTAACGAAGAGGGGACCATCATTGTCAAAGCAACCCATGAATCGGAGGTTCGACGCCTTGTCGGTAGATATGCAGCCAAAAGCCAATGGCCTTTCTACAAATGGCTTGGTGCAGCTCATCCGTATCTATTGACAGTGATTGCTGTCTTTTCTATGGCTACAATTTTCATCATTCAAGTTCTACTCCTCCAGTCGCTGCCAGCTCTATCTATTCCACTCTTTCTTGTGTCTGATACCATAATAGCTGCATTGGTTGTAGTTTTCTCCTACTTGTCATTATTCCGATTCACAAAATGGAAACGCGAACTGGCTGAATATATGAAGGATATTAACGCTCTAAATGAGTATGATGGTACGTTGTACGACCCCTCTTCCGTTATCTCGAATATAGTATGGAGCGCATTGTGCCTTACTGGTTTTGGAATATTCATCCTGCAATACGGTATTCTCGTTCTAGACATGGATATCTTCCCGCCACTTGTCATTTACTTAGGGATCATTCCTGCAGCTCCTGTGATATTCATCAATGTCTTTCGGAACATCGGAGAGAATCATTGCTTCGATTATATTGAGAGAGAAAATGATGAACTGAGGGATTTCACTGCATTTGAAATTGAAACTGCACAGCAACTGAAAGAACTCCTAATGCAGGAGACAAGCTCTCTGGGGGTTGAAGACTCTTTTCTGGACAATGCGGATTATGGTGAATTCGACCCAGACCTCACTTACAGAGAGATTCCTTTTCCACACTGTAGAATGTTCCATACTTATACTGACGAAACTGGGCTCAATTTTCAAATTTGGGACATGAACGCTGCAGCCGCAAAGCGTCTCATTGTCTCACGTGTACGTAGGGCAGCGACACCTTATTTCCACGAGGTCAGTCTTCGGCGAAGGCTATCAGCACTTGGAAAATTCCTTTTTCTTATATTCCTGTTTCCTATTATGGCCCTGTTGACCATTCCTTTCGGTACTCAGTTTATTCATCCCCTGTTACTCGTTGTGGCTGTCATTCTTGCATGGAGCACATGGAGGGATTATATTTTACATAGTGAGGCTCAACAATCCTATAGAAATCTGCTCACAAAATCCGAATACATGACAGATTATGATACGAGATACTACTACAATGAGCAGTTTCGAATCATGACGCGGGTTGATATTGGGCTCTTCATTGCCTTTCTGATTATGGCCGTTCTTGTAGAGTCCATTCTCTTCCTTGTGATATAAACAAGGCGGCAGCCTAGGTAATACTATTGCTAAGACCCGTCATACTATGGCCTTTGCTTCTCAGAACCCTATCACGAGAGGAACGAGAATGGGTACAAGACCCGTAAGCACAACACCACTCACAAATGCCGGTATCACCAATTCATCTCCAGCAGTTTTCTTGATGATTGGTAGGCCGATATCCATAGTGGTTGCTCCTCCCGGAGCTATGCTTGC
>WJIL01000078.1 GCA_014730275.1 Candidatus Lokiarchaeota archaeon
TGTTCGACCGTGAATTCTCCTTGGTTGAAGTTGACTTGTGTGATGTTGAAATCTAAAGCGACCTGATAGAGGTCAATTTCAAAGTGATTCCACACCCCCCGTTCGCCAAAGCCTGGCGCTGCTACGTGGTAGTTTGCATATGATGAACCGGATGAATTCCATGAGGGAACTTGGTCCTGATCGATTCCGAGGTACCAGTATATTGTACCGCTGAACGTGTCATTATCGAATTCTAATTCGTATCGACCGTATTGGTTAGTTCCTCCGCCAGAAACATCCTCATACAGCCAATCGAATTGCACTGTAAGTGTGTCCGGTCCAAGAGGATAGTATCCACTTCGCCGATTGAAAGTATGATACACCTCAGTATACGCACTAACGCCAGAACGGGAAGCCTTCACCGTGAGATTGGCGGCGTAGTCACCCTCTGTGTTCTGTGTACTGTGCGAGTAGTATCCCTTATCGCTATTTGAACTATCATACCATGCTGCTCCGTTTCCTGATTCAAAACCCCCATCTTCAATATACTCATGGCCTGTGCTATTCCTCAGGTGTACATCGTCCAGTAGGACCTCATTTGTGCCACTGGCATGGCTTACGGATGTAATTCTGAAGTAGTAATATCTGATTTCAAGGTCAGTCGTGATTGGGCCTATTGCAGCTTCAAAGTCTGCTGTTATATTCCTGCTAAAGAGATTCCAATCGCCAAATGTTGTCGTGTTGAATTGATAATACCCTCTGTTTGAGTTGTTTGCATTCGGTGGTGTTGAACTAGAAAGATAGTAGTAAAGGTAGTATGTGCTGCCGTTATAGAAGCTGAAATCGGTGTACACAGTTGCTCCTTGTGCCAGGTCCGGATTCTGAATGATGTTGTATGACAAATTGAGCATTGAGCCCTCTCCTAGGTATCCCATATCATGTGCATAGTAGGCTTTATGGAGATATGAGTAACTGCCCCAGTATTCGGCCCCCTCTGCTCTCATTCTGCATGAGTAGGTGCCATTACTAACATCGTCTGTATAGTCGAAGTCAGTCTGTCGGTAAATGGATCCGCCCCTATACCATTGTCCTTCTCCTCCATACCCGGATTCTTCTTCAAACCCCCCGTTTCGCACCATATTCGTTCTAAGCGACGAAGCCGATCCTGTTTCAGCTGGTGTTGATTGCTCCAATTCGTTAGATTCAGTATCTGTGCTGCTTACGGCTTGCAAACCGAAGGTTCCCACAGATTGAATGTTTCCAAAAAGAACCAAGCATATGGCTACTGCTATGATGGCGTGCCTTTTCATTCCAATTCCTCTCGCCCGCTCAAACGCGAACAATGGTAATACGAAATTATGACTTATATATCCTTTTTCTGAATTCGCTTGCACCATTTGACATGGGTTTTACTTCTCCCGGTCTTGGAGAACGATTTACCTGAATCAAATAGTATCGAATCAGCATTCACATGCAGAGCAACGGTCTCTACATGCGCGCTGTCGTGATGAGGTACCTGATAGCGCAAAGCAATGCAAGCGAGACTGAAATCACAAGCAGAACGACCTTGATTGAGCTCATCGTACCTGCAAGCAGCAACACTTGGGATGATGTCGACGGATATGCATCCAGCTGAGTCCATACGAGGATATTCTCAGCATAATCGAAAGCTGCCGTGAAGAACGGTACAAAAGCAGTCAGCGGCAGTTTACTCTCTGCAGGACGGAGTGATGAGTACGTGAGTGCGATTGTCGAGGAGAGCGTGATGGCAAGGGCGATAGGAAATCCCATGTCGAAGAGCTGGATGCTGTGATAGATCGCGATGCCCTCCTCTCCAAGAGCCGAGAAGAGGGTGTTTGCTTCGTTTGGTGTATACGTTATCCTGAGGTCGAGCGGGAGCAGACCCCCCGAGATTGCTAGGAATTGCGGGAGGAGCACGAGCATCATTACAACTGAAAACAGAACCGTTGCTGGGAATGATACCACCAGAACACGCTTGGTGAGACTCGTATGAAGGCGTTGCATCAAGTCGATAACCTGCTACACACTTGGTAATCCGACTATAATCTGTTTTTGCTTCTTGTTTTCCTATTAGTCTGTACTCTCTTGAACAAATCAGCCTTCCATACAGGTTATACTCATTAATGAGAGCCTAAGAATCCGCACGAGGACCAACGATGGGGGCTGAATACATCGAGTCCAAGGGAAATGAGATTCCCGTAACATTTCTTGAGAACGCAGAGCGGTTTGAGACTCCAAAGTACAAATCGATCCTGCAGTTCATTCAGAAGAGGAATATCCCACAGCGGTCTTGGGAAAAAGCACTGGAGTGGTTCTTTGAAGAAAATCGCATACCAGTGGATGAGAAACTCGCCATTGAGAGAATACAGGTGTCCAAATCGAATAGAATCCTCTGTGTCGAAACTGGCAAGTCAAGGAAAACGTTCCAAGAGCTTCGTTACATCGCAAAGAACACTGGCTGGTATTTCTACTTGACAGGGGTGAAGCTGGGAGATAGCATCGTATCAGTAACCGTCGACGAAGTAAAAAGGACTTTTGACCCCGAAGCAGTTTTTGAAAAGCTCATTTTGGATGGGTCGAACAGTATCGGTCTTCATTGTCTGAGTGAGGGCCCAAACAGAACCAGTCATATTCTCGAATGGGGTGGCACATCAATAATGCTCGATGCGGGTCTTGCTGAAGAGTCGAACTGGGACTACTTCCGCAATCTGGAGCTGAATAACCTTGATGTGCTCTTTCTCAGTCATTCCCATTACGACCACTGCAGAGGACTGGAGCGCATTTTGGAGCACTACCCGGAGACTCCGATTCTCTGCTCAGCAACCACGCTGGATTTCTATGCTTTCAAGAGCTCCACGAAGCCCTGGGAAGAGAACGATGATCCTTTTCATCTCTCCGACCACGCAAGACATGTGGTTCAAAATGCGATCACAGTCAGTTCGGGAGAAACGGTTCGATGTGGTGAAGGCAGTCTAGCGTTTTATAATGCAGGCCATATGCCCGGTGCTTTGATGCTCCATGTTGATAGTCCTGATTACGACTTCGTGTATACCGGTGATTTCTGTGTGAAGGATTTCTTCCCGATTCAAGGTGTTGAATCCGTGCGTGAGCAGCTGCCAGAAGAGATAGACTTTCTCTTGATGGAATCAACTATGGGTGCCACACAGCACGAGCCCGTCGGTAAGATGTTTGGGGCTCTCTTTCGGAGGCTTAAGCTCAAGGCGGACTATGGGAATCGCGTCCTTATCGCCGCTCAACCTGACAGTGTGGCTATCGTTCTCTATCTCTCGTTGTTCTCTTATTTCAGAAAACAGCAACTTAAGTATGGATATGAGAAGCGGCCGCTGCTCGTTCTGGGTCGAGAAACACAGGAATACGCCAGAATCATCCAAAATAGGATTGAAGATGTGCATCCCGCCATTAGAAACCGGATTAAGAAGAAGTTGAATCCCTTCAGCAGTGCGGTTGCGCGTTTCTGTGAGGAGGGAGGCGAGGTGTTCTCCTATCTGGGCAAGCGGAATACGATTTTCATATTCGGCCCTCCAGACCTCAGCCATGGAATCGTGCAGGATTTGATGGAATCGATTTCCTCACATCGCTACAATCTGGTCTACTTGGCGGGTGCGTTGAGAAATGAAGATGCTCTCGATTTGGTTCATGGCAGAGATAGAATAACCCTTGATGGACACCTTATCGAGAACAAAGCAGAGGTCTTCAACCGGCGACATCCAAACAAAGTACTGAGCTTGCACGCAGACTTGGATCAGATGATAGATCTGGTGCAGTGGCTGAAACCAAGGAATGTTGGCCTGTTCCACAATTCGTTCGATGATTTGGTCGAGGTTTCTGGTTATCTGGATCGAATGCGGCACATCAAGAGTGTTCTTGCACTGTCGGAAGAAAGGCGATTTCGCAAACTTAGATGAAGGCTACTAGAAGTCTTTGAGATACTCAAGCCTTATCTTACAGCCCTCTCTGCTCAATTTTCCCCAGCCTTCGACGAAATTGTTTCTCTCTAATTTCTTTTCCGAATTCCTCTTGATTTTCTTCAGCAAATCGTACATTTCTGTTGAGTATTCGGGATTATCCGAGATGAATTTCAACACACCGGTTTGGGAAAATAGCTTAATGGTTTCCAGTTGAGTTGCGTATCGGTGATAACCATGACCCCTTAGTCCTTCCTTTTTGGCCGAGAAAGAATATCCTTTCTTTAGGCGCCTATCATAATTCGAAACGCTCTCAGCAATTGCTTGGTTTTTGTTCTTAATCCACGTAAGGATGCAAACCCCCAGGTATGTTGGAAGATACACAAATTCTACCCCCGCGTCAGATGGTCGATGACCTTCGAAATCTATCGGAAGAACAGCCCAAGACCCAGTGAAGGCATCCAAATCCCTTCTAGTTTCTTCTACCATCGATTTGCAGAAATGACGGAGTTGTTCTGAAGACATATTTTTTCCCGGGATTTCTTCGCTAAGCAGATGCATTAGTAGGGCTCGAAGCCTTTCATTCATCAGCTGCATCTTCGGAATAGTCTTTTCCCCAAAGGGTTCAATATACGGCGGTGGTGAAAATTCCTCTATCCTATCCATTGATTCTGCCTTTTCATAGAGTTCTTGGCGAACCAAAGGACCCAGCGGTTTTGTTTCTTTCATGATTGACCATCTTCGATATTTTCCTCAAATCTCCAGTTTGTATCATAACCATGCCATAGAAATTCATGCACTTCGGCCATTGATACAAGTGTGGACCTTTCCATGAAAGATTCACATAGAAGCTGGAACTGGAA
>WJIL01000079.1 GCA_014730275.1 Candidatus Lokiarchaeota archaeon
CTACGGCTGTAGCGTTCACAAAGAATTGGCCTACGCCTCCTCTGGCATAGGAGAATATTCTCAAAGTGCCTTCGGGAATGCTTCCGTTTACTTTCAGAGAGGATTCCCAAGGAGTGGTAGCTTCAAACTCATCGTACCATATACGGTTTTCTCTAAAACCCAGAGTTTCGAAATTGTCGTGGGTGTAGCTTGGGTATATGACAAGAAGGCAGACTACTGTTGCCAGTACAATCTTCCGGTCCGGTAGCATCATCAGTGGAGGCATACACCATAGAAGATACCAGCCGTAGAAGACATCGGTGAACAGCGTGACTAAGACAAGTACCACAATTGAAATCAGCATTATAGCCTGCCTAAGCGACAAATCACGATCAGGGTCGTTCCGCCATCGTTTCCAAGCAGTTCCCAGAATCAGTATAGCTCCAAGAACCGTCAATATGCCCCTGACTACACCTATGTCAGCAGGATAACGCCAGAAAACCATCAATGACATCCTGGTGAAAGGATAGGCTGTGGCAATTACTGCCATGAACAAGAAAAGAGCTCCCAGCAATAGCGTCGCTACGTCATATCCAAACGCTTCACGGATGGTGATTCTTCTCAGGACATATCTCAAAAACACGGAGCACAGAACGAGTATCACGATAGCAGCTATAATTGTCAAACCTAGTCCAAAGGTACTGGATGTAGGTATTGCATCAAGGAGCCCACCCAAGAATCCGCTGTGTGCAGTCCCCGGAACTGAGGTACCAGGAAATATTATGTCACCACGTAACCATACGGGAATTGTAAAGGGAATGAACGTCAGGATACCGGTGATTCCAGCACTCAGAACAAATTCCAGCCGTTCACGCCAGTCTTTCATAAGCGGAAGCAGAAGTGGGAGAAGGAAAGCTGCGTAAACTTTCGTTGCTACACTCAACCCAAGCATGACGCCACCTGACTTCTGTCGAGAATCCAGAACAAAGATAATGGCTAACAACAAGAAGAGGTTGGAAATCGGTTCAAAATGACCATTCACGCCAGATTCGATTATTGAGAGGGGGAAAAGCGCGTAGGCGAGGGGGGCCAAATCAAGTGGGGATTTCTGTGGTTTGCGAGTAGACAACGTCCAGAGAACAGCCACAATGGCTACATCAAAAATCGTTGCAAGGACTCTAAACGCATCAACCGAGGGATACAGTGAAGCGATGGGATAGATGAAGTATGCAAACACGGGAGGGTAAGGGAAGTAGAAGTCAGCGTATGGCATTTTACCTTGCATCATGAACTTGCCAAAATCCAGGTACCACAGAGGATCCAAGGATATACTGATGTTTGATCCCAAGAAAGCAAGTCTCAAGGCCGCAGTGAGAGCAGCAACGATGAGAATATACTGGAATTTACTAAGCCGTAGTCTGGTATGAAAAGACCGGGGGCCTGATTCTGATACTGCAACTGCAAGGAAGACTATGTAACAGGCAATCAAGAAGTAGACTGCAACAAAAAAGGGGTACATACTGTTACCTACAAAACGAATCAGCAGAATCGCTAGAAAATGTACCATGATTATGATAGAGAACAGATAACGGAAGGGAAAGTCACCACTACTCTCAGCATCTATATTTGTGGGTGAGTTCTCACTGGAAATCCCGTCATTCGGTGTTGAAGTCATCAGGAATCACATTCGAGTCTGTTGTTTCGTTTATGCAGTTGCACATCAGCTGCCTCACGATGTTTTCGTGAAATATGCAGGCAGACGCTCAATGGATAAAATGGCTCCTTTCACAAAAACCTATCTTTCAGTGGAATGTTGACCTCCTCTAGATAGCTTAGGTGTTGTCGCAGAATCTATTCTTCCGAGAATCTGATAGAAGAACAACCGAAAGACCAACTGAATATAGAGAAGGATGGTGGTTTGATCCAGTTTGCTCTCGCCCCACAGGCGATCCTGAAATACAATGGGAACTTCAGTTGCGCGCAGATTCCTGTTCTTTGCCAAGGTTTCTACCAGAAACTTATACTCAGCGTGTTCAATCGACCGAGCAAGGATTTGGGGGGATTTACAGCCAACGAAACCACTAACCGGATCTTTGACCGAGATTCGGAGTAGAGTTCGAGCCAGAAGCGTCGCAACCTTGCTTACTGCGATACGGCTTCCAGGCCAACCTCTAACCTTCCCACCGGTGGTGTACCTAGAACCGACGACCACATCATACCCCGCTTCCAACGTGGCAAACATGTCTGACAAGAAACGGGGATGGTGAGAAAAATCAGCATCCATCACCACTACAGGTCCTTCATGCGCTTCCTTTGCGCCACGCCTGACAGCAGTGCTGAGTCCACGTTCTTTCGTTCGCACAATCAATCGTACATTGTCGTATTTTGTAGTTAGATTTCTCACAATCTCTTGGGTGTTGTCAGTGCTATCATCATCAACAACTATGACTTCAAGATTCTCCTCATCAAGGTACCTATAGATGCTCTCGATGAGCTTCCCGATATTTTCCTCCTCATTGTATGTGGGAATGATGACAGTTCTCAAGGGCAGCACCATTTGGGGAGTAGTGTGAAACAAGAAGCATCCCACGCCGGTTAAGAGTCTGACGATGCATTAAGAAGCATCCGATGATTGTGCAAACGGCACAACTGTTAGGTTTCTTCCATGGCTGCCTCTGCTTTCTCCAGCCCCTTGAGATTATTCACAGGAATCCAGTGCTCCGAGGGGATGTTGATGGCGAATAGACGCCCTTCCCTGGCGATTTTGGGACAGATCACATTCTCAAAGGAGGACTCCACCTCAAGCGAGACATGCTCGTAGAAGTAGTCATACACCTCAGGGTCAAATACCGTAATCCCCGTGTGAGCCGGAACCGTGATAGGAGGGTACTTGGTTATGTCCTGCACCTTTCCATCATCAATTATCATACCGGAGTACTGGAACGGTGTTTCGGGGACAACGATGAATGTGGCGATGCAACCATTCTTTCGCGCCTTGATTTGCCCTTCAAGAAATACCTCGCCATATGGCCTATCCATGCCGATGATCATGTCATCCGGATTGTGGACTATCGATGTTAGATTCTCGTCCAGCGTGTCGTTCTGAAGTGCATGAAGTATCGCTCCCGCATTTCCAACCTTTCGTCCGCCAGGGTCTTTCGAGTACTTTATGTCAACACCCCATCGAGAGCCATCGCCCAGATGATCTTCTACTGCTTCAGCAAGGTATCCGGTCAATACAACGAATTTGTCGATGCCAATTTCACTGTATTCGCGAATGGCACGCTCAATCATGCTCTCTTCGCCGACACGAATCATCACTTTATTGATATCGCCGCCAGTCTCACCACGGATTCGTGTTCCCTTGCCACCCGCCGGCATGACAACCACAGTATTATGCTTGGCAGCTTCAACCTCGTCAGCAGTAACTTCGGTTGTCTTGTCTTCGGTATTAATCCGTTCCTTCAAATCAGCCATGATGGATTCCAAGGTGTCAGGCATCGTCATCATAATGAAACAAGTCAACCCACCAATAAAACTTGCCTATAGTCGAGAAACAGAAACTTATCTTTGCCAAGTCTTGAAAGAAGAACATCTTGAGCAGAAAGATTGTGAATTCGGTGGGAGAGATGTCGTAGATTTAGGGCAAGGAACTAGCGTAGAAGGATTACTTGCTGGTCTTGTTATCTTTGTTTTTCTGTGAATCTTGCATATGACGAAACTCTGAAGATATCCATTTGCCGGTAGTTGGATTTTTGCGAAGAGGTTCTACATCGATGAATGGTTCAATTTTCTCTTTCATTTCCTCGTACCGCTTTTCTGCACGTTTCAATTTCTTCTTGTCTGCTTTCTCTACCATCATTGCTAG
>WJIL01000080.1 GCA_014730275.1 Candidatus Lokiarchaeota archaeon
CGGTCCCATCCAACTGACATAGTCATGGAATGGTATATCCTCTGAGAAGCTATCTAGGTAGTAATTGCATATATAGTCTGCAGCGAACCTGCCAATCAGGGAGTTCTCGTTCTTTCCAAGACAGCTTAGATGCCTGAGCAAAACTCTGTATGTGCCTTCATTATGGTATTGTCTCAAGGCATTGGTGACTACCTCAAGAACATTTCGCGTGGTTGGAGAGCTCTCTTCGTCGGAACAATCAAGAGTCTGTAAGAATCGTGCTATGAGGCGCATCTGATCCGAATCTGCCGGGTCATCAAGTTTTCCCAATATTCTGAGCTGAATCAGTTCATTCGTTTCATTACCCGGCGGAAATAGCCAAGTTGCAGATAGAATTTGGAGAGGAAGTAACCGATTCTGATTACCTCCGGCCATCTGGGAGATAGCTATTGCATCAAGAAGCTGATTGGCACGAGGTGGTTGATATTGCGGTGGTTTCTGCGTGCTCAGTTTATAACCCCCCGCGACTCGAGATATCCCCTCTATTGTATCCCTGAAATCATTGTCATATTCCGAATTTGAAAACGATTTGCTGTTGTTGCCCAACTCAATGTACCATTTCTCTATTTCAACCTTCAATCTTTCGAGCGCAATCTCAGCTTCTTCTCTCTGAGCATGTCGCCCCAAACCCATCCCAAAGAGAAGCCAAAAGCCATAATGGGTCAACCATAGCTTCATGAGATCAATATCTTGATCTTTCTCAGCAGCATCGACCAAGTCTTGAATTTCGTGGGTTGCTTCAATGAGTCTATTTTTGCGTAAGTTTTCCGCGTCTTTGGCCACTCCCGACATCGATCTTGGAAATCCACTCAATTCAAAGAACAAGACAGAACCTCTCTGAGTTATCTGATTCTCTGCCATCTGGAATAATGCTGACTTGATATCATCGTAGACTAGTTCTTCCGCATCCATCATGTGCTTATTCAGAAATGCGGTCAGGTCTTGCTCGATCCCCAGTAAAAATGGCAGATCTAGAATGGCAAGAATGTCCCCATTCCTTGTGAAAATCGATTCGGGATAGAGGGAATCTAAGACCGAGCAAATCTCTAGCAACACACTTCTACTATCGGTTGTATCAGAATTTAGAATCTTGTGAAGAGTATCTATCTCATTCTTGATCAGGTGATTCTTGATGTCTGAATATGTAATGTCCATTTTAGAAGCCCCCTTGAACATCTTGCAACTTCTGAGATGAGACATGAACTGACATCGAAGGGTTTTTTCTTTTCTTCATCTTATAACAGACAGCAAGGATTCCTATCAACAATAAGGAGATGCTCCTCTGACAAAACACATTGGCATGGACTACAAATGTACAAGTTGTGGGCACCGGTTTCTGCCCATCAAAATATGGAGAATGTGTCCTAGCTGTGGGGAAGACGCAGATGGCTACTTTGACCTGCCAGAGGCGGTATACGAGGCGGGGGTCTACCATCGAAAAACCCACTACGGTGCTGGCTCGCACACGCCAAGCGCATGGGGCGTGTTCTCCTATGGCGACCACCTGGCCCGATTTGGGTTCAGGCTCTTTGACTGGCTTATGTTCAATATGCGCTTGGATAAGACTCCAGAACTTGAAAAATACATTGAGCGGATTTCTCTGCCTGATGGTCGGGAGGGAGAGTACTTCCGAGCTGTTCTCCAGTCCTTCTATGACATCTTCGTCAAATTCGAACAACCTCTCAACTGATATGGATCTCGTCACTATTCCTTCTCCACCCTCTTTTCGATTGCAGCTTGTATTGCTGGATTTTCATTTAGTTGAGAAACGCCTTCAATGCATCTGACAATCCTATTTGGCTCGGGCACTCGTTCAATCATGCCAGCTATGTAGTCGATTCGCGATTCAATAGCCTGACTTATGTTCTCATCCTCAAGAAATGATTTGTATGGCCGAATTGCTTCTATCATTTCCCACGGTTCATATGATTGCTTCAAGATGTCCAAGACTAGTTTGTAGAGTTTTGGATGGTTGAGCAGTACATCCATTTTGGGGAGATTTTCCATGGCGAGAGGAACATATGGCCAGATATCTCCGATATCCATGATTATCTCATCCAATCGTGGCTCTAGAGCCGCTTTCATTTTTGGAGCATTGAAGATAAAATCAGCACCGCTGAATCTTTCCAAATACCGCCGAGGCTTCTCTGACTCATTCAAGGCCTGTATGATTAGGTCCATCTGGTCCAGAACAGCTCTCTTGACAATCTCTGATTCAATTGAGTGATAACGTCCAAAGTAGTTGGTTATCTCCTCAGGTTTAGAAGCAGAGAGAATAGCCTTCGCTGTAGCTTCATTAATTTCATCCTCAAGAGAGAGTGTTTCATCATGGGATATGCGGTACATCTGAAATGAATCAACCCGACCTTTGGCAATGCTGCCTGCAATCGCATCTACTACAGAGGAATCCGTCTTCCAAAGAGGAACCAATAGTGCAGCAGAGATTACATCCTTCAAGTCAGAGTGAGTTTCTGCCGCTCGGATGCGATTCGCCAAATTGGACGCATTCTTCTTGAGTACGCCATCCACTTTCTTATCACCAACATACTCTCTCAGGAGGGGGATATACCTCACAAAATCCTCCGGATTCTCGGTTTTTTTGAGCCTGCCAAATATTTCGGCAGACTTTTCTTTGAGGATTTCATTTAGCTCATCATTCTCCTTATGTAGGGCATTCTCGTAAATCCACAAACAGAGATAATCCGAGATTTCGACCTGTTTCAGGATTTTAACAATGGCATCGGTATTTTTTGTCACAGCCATCGACTCCTTATTCAAGAAGTGGCTCCACAAGTCAAGATCTGGATTGGAGATGTGCTGCGCTAGCCAATCGACCAGTTTCTCATTCTTAAGCATCGATGGGTCATAGGCACGCATTACAAATGTGAAAATCTGTTCTCTGTCCATCCGGTCTTGGAGTAGCTTAAGTAGTATGTCGCCTGAATTGGATATCGCTTCCTTGAGAATTTTCGACTCTCTAAACCCGGGAGGATAGCCAGAATAATACGTTTTAATCCGCTTTACTAAGTCTTCAAACCAACTAGGGGAGTCCAGCTTGGAGGCAATGGCCAATTGGATTTGTTCATCCCGCGTATAGGTAGGAAACTTACAGATATCTTCCACGATCGATTGAGGTTGACGACTCTGTTCGATTAATGCGGCAACATCCTGAGACCTATCTTCCAGAGCACTATTGAATTCGGGGTTTACTAACAGTAGCCACAAATCATCAAAGGATGATATTCTATCTAGAACATATTCGAGTTCTTCTGTTGACCTTACGACCTCAGCAATAGAATGTTGCACGTTCGTGTTGGAGATGATGAAGCTCTTCGCGCCTTTTAATGTGTTTCCCCAGAGCTTGTTGAGAATGTCAATGCATTTGTTTGGATCAAGTAAAGCTTGAGCAACAGCATTCTGAATCGTGGTATTTCTGTAGTAAGTCGGTTTGTCCAGTATCTCTTCCATTATGTCATCAGTGCTTTCAGATTCTAGAAGGCGACTGACAATGGGCGGTATATAGTAGTTATCGCCCACAATCTCCTCGATTAAGTGCGGCTTTTCTATTTCTGATTCTCCAGATTCAAGTAACGTAGTTATGACCTTTGCACGAGATTTTATTGCCTTGCGAATAACTGGAGGTTCCAAGTTGTCAGATTTGGCTAACTCGTTGACAATCTCTATTGGATTTGCGTGTTTCAGAATGGCATTTGCAATGCTACGTTGGATTGTTGGATGCTTAATGTAAGATGTCTTTTCCGCGAATCGTCCAATGATCTTGTCAGCACGAGGTGACTGCTCAATCCACTTCGCGACTGACTTGATCATTTTTTCATTATTTCCGATTTGAGGGACTGATTCAATAACGCGGACCAAGTAGAACAGGGGATATGTGTCATAAGGATCTTTAGGGTTCTCTGTAGTTGAAATAATATCATCCAATCGTAGGTCGATGGCATTCCGGATGGCACTGCAGTTCAAGAGATGGGTATTGTACGAGATTGTGCTCAGGAGATTCACAGGGTCAGGAGTAGCAATCAACGCCCGCCCTATAGCATCTTGAACTTTTTCATGAGCTGATAAGATATCAGATGCAATGATATCACTCACTACGCTTGAGGGCGACCAATATGTGAGTACTCGTTCAATGGCATAATTCCGCAGGACTTGAGTTCTTGCAAGCTCAGGAATCTTAACAGCATCCTCAAATATTCTGTGTGGTTCCGAGCTCGCCTTAATTTTTTCTACGATGTCGCTAGCATGTTCATCTATGGCATCAAGCACTCTTCGGCACTCTATAACATTGTCAATCCCCGGAATGTCTTCGATACTTCGTATAACTTCCCAAGGTTTGGAGTGGTTTACGATTACATGTTCAATGGCTCGTTGTACCGAATCCTGTTCGAATGCATCCGGAACGGACTTCAGTATTTGGATGATAGATAGAGGTGTCTTCGAATTTCTGATGTCATCAGCTGCAATGGAGATTCTCTTCGTGATTGAGGATTGTACCTTTGGCAACTGTAGTATTTTAGGATGTGTTCTAAGATGGTCTACAAAGAGCCAGAATCTTTTTGTTTTCTCCAGTGCACTTGCGATTGCCGACAAAATCTCGTCGGAATACAGTAAATTGGGATGGCTTTTCAAGAGATTAATGGTGTACCAAGGGGAGTCCTTAGAAGTCAAGGTGCCCGCAACTGCCTTACGAAACTCCGACCACTCAGCCACTCCCGGAAGCCAGAGAACAGATTCTATTATCGACCATGGATTGGAGGAATTCTCTATCTCTCGGAATAGGATGTCCTTTCGCTTGTATATTGCAGTATGTATCGACTTATCATTTCGAAGATAAGGCTCATTTTGAATTCGAACTATAACTCTGCTAACCGAGTCACTCGACTCCAGAAGAGAGAGCGCCGTTTCTCTTTTCTCACTTCGTGTCATCCCTCTCCCATTCATTCTAGTCTGGCCTCTTAGACCCTATGTATAGAAGAACTATAAAGATTGGATGATATGAAAAGGATAAATGTTCCCTTATTGTTTCATGAGGCTATCACTCAACGAATCGGCTATTTCTTGCGATATCATAGGCAATTGGCTCACTAGCTTAATGGTTGTAGGATAACATCAGAACTCCTGATTTATCTTTTTCAGAAGATTCCAAGATTCTGTCAAAAAGATACCGAGTGTTTAACGAAAAATACCACGAGACACTTGGAGAAGCAGGAATATGAGTAGTGGTAAATAACAGGATTCATGCAAATACCATGATTTTAATCAGGGCTGTTACAGTTGTATCCTCCATGAAATTGAATAAGAGTTCAACATCCTAAAGCTCTTTGGAAGCAAGTATCGTCACAAAGGAGGATGAGGTAGTTGAAGAAGTTCTGAGTGCGTTCTGAAATTGATTGGAATTCCCTCTTCAGAAGAACCAGTCTAATTAAGTGGACTTCAAACGAATAGGGGGCTAATTAGCTTGGTTAATATCAATGGCGTGGGAAAACTTCGGTGGTGAGAAGTGGCCCTATCGACAAGAAAAGCAGATGCAGTTCTGCTTCGGCTGAGAGATGCCTATGCTCTCTCCTCGCGTTTCTTACAGTTCAACAGACCAAAATCGGTCATTCCATAATTACTGGTTAAGAAAGCGTCCTCTAACAATGTTTTTTACCGAAACCAAATACGTCATAGGACTATGCCAAAAATAGCCGTTGTCGATTTCATGGGTGATGTGCAAAAGGAGTACAGAGGAGAACTGAGATGAATAGAAAGGAAATTGCCACGTTATTTTTGGAATTAGTTTCTACAGGCAGAGTGCAAGAGGCATATGAAAAATACATTCATCCACAATTCTCGCATCATAACCCCTACTTCATGGAGACCGGCAATCGCTTATGGAGGGCATGGAAGAAAATGCAGAGCAATTTCCGAACAGGACGTATGAACGACTCCGAGCCCTCGAAGATGAAGATCTAGTAGCCATACACGGTAGGATTGTCCTTTCGCCAGATTCTAAGGGGTCGGTCATTCATATCTTTCGCTTCGATGGAGATCTGATCATTGAGGCATGGGAGGCATCTCAACAAGTCATTGAAGACTCTCCAAACGAAAACGGGATCTTCTAATCACATTGGAATCGAAGAGGGGGATTATTCACCATTGGAACCCGAACTCTCTAGGAACAATAGATACCTGCACTTTATGTTGAGATGAGGTCTGAATTGAATGAGGGAGTATCCGAAACGTTTCCATCAGTCACAGTGATATCGAATATAATCAAAGCTCAACATTCAAACCTTAACGAGCCGTGGAAATCCTTGTAGCTGCAGTAAGAAGGTGTCCAGTTTAGCAGATTTGCCGTAACCCATCTGGTCCTTCTCTTATCAGATGAACAATACATTCGGGATAGGGGCCATTGAGATTCTTTCATTTTCATAGCAGATTTGAAACCAATCTTGTATGAAAGAAACCCGTCATATTCTATGGAAGACCATGCCCTTCCTCCAATAGCTCTGTAAGTCTCGAAACAAACCTTGTGGCAGGAGCACCATCTACGACATCGTGGTCAAATGTCACTGTAATGGAAAGGAACTCTCTCTTTTCGATTTGGTCCCCCACAAATCCCGGTTTGACTGCTATTCCGCCCACTGCAATATTCAGAGCGTGCATGCCAAGAGGGATTGCCCATCCACCGGACTTAGCAAAGCGACCAATGGACGTGACGGCTATCGTACCCATGTTCTCATTGATGAATACAGGGTCTTTGCGAAGCTTCCTCCAGAACAGTAGGTCGCGAAGGAACTTGGGAGCTGATAGGAGCAGTTTAAGCAAACGGTTCTCCTTTGCCTCGGAGTAGTCTGTTTCCTTCATCTTCTGAGCCTGACGAATCTCCTGCGTGATCTCTAAAACAGTCTTTGTATTTGCGGCTTCTAGGATGTAGTTTACAGGATACGTCCTCCCCTCCAGGACAGTTTCGATGAGTATGTTGATATTCACATCATCAAAGGTCACAAAGTGCTTTCCAATCTTCAGTGTGCATACTTGATCGTGCTCGCTGGCAGCAAGTCCCACACATGCAGCAATCCACCCCGTAAAGGAGATTGATTCTCCCTTTTCCGCTTCATACATCTTAATCTTCTTGCGTGCGTCTGTCACATCTGCCTCGAAGAGTCCAAGCATCCTGTGCTTCTTGAGGGCATATTCACAACTTTCAATGATCAGTTTGCGCGATTTCGGAATCCGTTCTTTTCTATAGCCTGGTTCTGATGACAATAACATGTACCTCTTGAATTCTGCAGTGGAAGGCGAACATATTACAATGCCGGTCACGTGCCCTTTCTTCCATATGCTTGTAAGAAATGTAGATGCAATATAGTGAATCTTCACGGAGAGGGCCCATCCATGAAATCAATCTCTTGTTATAAGGAATCACGACCGAGCCATAAACCATGTACCAACAAACAACGAGGATACGCCAATCATCATCATTAGTTGACTTATTCTAAGTGAATATGGTAAACAAGCATTATTGAATATGTAGCTGTACGGAGGGCCGGAATGACCGAGGAGATAGCCAAACATACTGAGTAAGACCCCAACAAGGAAGTGGATATATGCTATTCCGTTTGGATTAGCGGGCACTCCCTGATCTAACAGACTATACACCGTTTCCAAGACAATACTATTTTGCTCATCTGTTCAACGTGATGAGATGGATGATGCAGGAGAAGAAATAGTAGAACAGCACCGCAAGGACTTAATACGGTCGGTCTCGGGCAGTCTTGTGGGATAGATGTGGGCACAATCACACTGACGTATCAGGAAATACTCGGAGAAACAATGGAGCTAACCTTTGACTCGGATGTCAAAGAAATCGGCCTGTCTCTTAAGCTAATCAGCATCATCGACCTTAGCCCCCTCTCCAGCTGCACCAGTCTGCAGGAACTCAATCTCAGCTGGAACCAGTTGCAAGAGGTGGACCTCACCCCCCTGGCCAGCTGCACCACTCTGCAGGGACTCTACCTCGATGACAACGAGCTGCAGGAGGTGGATCTCAGCCCCCTGGCCAGCTGCACCAACCTGCAGAGACTCAATCTCCAATGCAACCAGTTGCAGGAGGTGGACTTCACCCCCCTCACCAGCTGCACCAGCCTGCAGGAACTCTATCTCGTCTACAACCACAACCAGTTGCAGGAGGTGAAGTTGTGTGGCTGCACCAGCCTGCAGAAACTCTTTCTCTGGGGGAACCAGTTGCAGGAGCTGGACCTCACCCCGCTGGCCAGCTGCTCCAGCCTGCAGGAACTCTTGCTTGGCCATGCTGATAGTGTAACTCTCCTTTCTCGGGAGACCATGAACACCAGAGGCCTCCGTAGGAAGCCGAATCGATATGACTTTCCTGTGCACATCTTGAGCCTCAGGCATCTCAGGGTTCTCTTGCACCTTCTTAGAAAGCACGAGCCCGATGTGGACTGGAAAGAAACACACCTGACCCAAGGCCTCGTCACTGCGCTGGACCTGGACGAACTCCCCCTGCTGGACATCACGCACGAGAAGCGAGACGCGATCCTGGATGAGGACGAAAGCGAGTCAATGCGACAGAAGGTCATTGAGGCCCTCTGCAGACAGATAGACGACAATGGGACCACCATCGGCATGGATGTGGAACGCGCAGTAGCAGCCCATGGTGAGCTGGCCAACAGGATGGAGTGGATCCTTGAGCTCCGCCAGCAGGAGCTGGAGGATATTACACTTGGAATAAACCCGTATGGGGAAACCGTGAATCTCAAGGCTCTCTGGCTCACCGCCTACGGCCATCAGGTCCTCTCGAGCATGGGTCTCGGTCTGTCCTGTTCAAAAGACCAGTTCAGGCAAGTGAGAGAGAGCTTGGCGAGACTGGGGGTTGAGGTTGAAACGACCGAATCGGACGAACCAGTCTATCCCCCCACGAAGATCTCGGACGCCCTTAAGGAGTACATCTGGCGATTGGCTGAGCATCATGCTTCGTGACCGGTACCGACTACCAGAAGATCGTATCCCTCCTAACTACTATGATGTGTTCCTACGGATCCTGACCATATAGAGGGTCACTGCCGCAACCACGACTGCACCACCTACAACTAAGCTGATTTGAAACAGATTAGGCCATTGTGGGCTAGCTGCTGGTTCAACAGACCTGCATTCGAGCGTGTACAGCTCGCTGACAGCTTCGTTGGCCCCGTAGTCCTTGGCAATGATTTGAAATTCAACTTCCCCAGGAATGTCGTGTTCTAGAGTACAGCAAAAGGTATCGTCCCCACAAACCGTCATCTCCAAATATTCACTAGTACCATTCCCGAGCGAATAATTCAGATATCCTTCAACCACACCGCTAACTGGATTGCTCCATTCCGCAGAAATGGTGTATTCTTCTCCTACGTTCACTTCTTCAGGATAGCTTACATTGACCAATTCCGGTGGCTGTGCATTGTCAGGATATACTCTGAGAGTCTCACTACCTCCGGCCGGCAAGTCGAATTCAAATCGGAACCTATAGGCATCAGAGCTAGAAGCCTGGGCAACGGAGTGACCTACGGAGACCAAATACTCCTGACCTTCCGAAGGCGGCTGGACCAATACGTCAAGAACTTGATTCTCTAGAGAGAAATTCATTTTGTTCGTTAATTCGACGAATCCCCCTACATCTAGTTCGCGATAGAATCTCGGAACACGTTTCAATGCCACCCCATCCCAGGGTTGAGACCAATCCTTCTGTGTTGTCCAGTTCCAGACAAAAGGTTGGCAGTCCTTGAATTCAATAACACGGAAACCATGTGCAAGGTGGTCAGGTTCTGAAGGAATGGTTGAGATAGGCGCCCCGATTGCAGTGGTAATAACCCACAGGGTGCCATTCACCCGGTCTACCCGATCATTATGCAGGTGTCCCGTCAGAACCATATCGACATCATTCTCCTCGCAGATATCGATAAGAGCTAAAGCTTCATCTTCATCCAAGTAGTAGTTCGCGGGTTCATTATGATCATATAGTGGATGATGAATACACAGTATCTTCGTTTTTGCTACACTCTGAGATAGGTCTCGTTCAATCCATTGGATTTCTGTAGCGTTCAACTCTCCTTGATGTGAATTCCCCATGACCAAAAGTATGTCCGGGCCAATATTCGCAGTATAGTAATCTGGGCCGAAGAAAGACGAGTAGATACTGAAACCAGTACCGTCAGGATCGATATCGTGGTTTCCAGGCCCAACAAAGACTGGAACCCGACTTTGTTTTAGCAAATTCACAACCCTTTCGAAAGAATCTTTGTAACCCGTCTCCACAATATCGCCTGAAAGCACCACGAAGTCTGCCCCTGCCATACTAGCTTGGTAGAGAGAAGAGAGTAGCCTTTCGTCCCGAGGAG
>WJIL01000081.1 GCA_014730275.1 Candidatus Lokiarchaeota archaeon
AAAATAGAAACCGTTCCCGGGATTGAGCTTTCTAGGGAAGTGGTTGAGAATTCTGGTTGGCCAAGTCTGAAGACGAGACTTGAGGGATTGCCCGTATGTCTTGTGGTCAGTGCGTTGGGTATGCCCGAGTTCTATGGATTGCAAGCTGTTTCTTCTCGCTTGTTGGATGCTATTCCTGATGACGCTGACTTTGCAGAGGGGCAGGAAGCGGCCTATGATTTTGCAATAGAGCTTGTACAAAAACAGGTCGAAGAAAAGGGGCCCACTTTTGGCCTAGATATTGAAAGGATGAAAGAAACCCGTGCTGCAGTACTGATACCGGCAATTCTTGAGAGTAGAAAAGAAGAGATCGAATCGATTGAGCTTGACATTCCAACAGGAAAGAGCGGATTGTGGATTAAGGATTTGCGAGGAACTTACTACGGAAGGAAAATCCTGTCTGAACTAGAAATAGGGTCATATGCCTCTGCTGAGGAAGTGGAGCAGATACGCGAGGTTCTCAAGAAGACTGGCATAACGCTATCCACTTCATGATAGTCTGAGTGAGATGGGAACTGATGAAACAACGCTCGGTAGATTCAAAAGACATCCAAGATATATCTGAATCAAAAACAACCGGCAGTTGGGGAGTGCTTCTGTGAAGTTACGATACGGATTTGTCACCAACAGTAGTTCATCATTCTATATGGTGCACAATACTACAGATCGAACAAAGACTATGCTGGACTTACTCACTGAAGCAGCTGATGGCGAATGGTATCTAGTGGAAGGGCGCAAATACACAAAGGGAAGCAACCACAGAGAGAGCCTTGAGGGGTGCGAACCCAATGACTATGAAAGCAGGCAGGAATTCTTGGAAGCTGTTCGTTCTTTGAAGATTTTTCCGCCACATACAATTCATTCTATTGCAATTGCTTGGGGCGATGGCGGGCCAATACACTCCAAAAAAGGACTATATAGCGGAAAAAAAGGAAGTTTCGAAATTGAATATATTCCAATGTAAAGTTCAGGCTTCGGGGTTTCTTTAGCATAGCGAACTAGTTGCTATGGGCAATAATTGAATTGCAGACAAACAAAAGTGTAAACAGTCATTCTTATTGAAATTGGCAAGCGAATGGTGAGAAATCCTTGGCAGCCCTTCAAATGCATCATGATTTCAGAAGGTGTTAGGTAAACGTGAATTCAAGTGGAAATCTCGATCAGCTTGTAAATGGCATTCCAGACTCTCCAGGTGTATATATGTGGAAAGATGCGACCGAAACGATTCTCTACATTGGAAAGGCGAAGTCACTAAGAAAGCGTGTTCGGTCATATCTTCGTACCCGCAGCCTTGACAGAAAGACTTGGGAGATGATGAACCGAGCTGAAGATATCGAGACCATACTCACGAACACCGAACGTGAGGCTCTCCTTCTCGAAGCGACCATGATTAAGAAACACAAGCCACGGTATAATATTGCGTTGAAAGATGACAGACGTCATGCCTGGATTAGAGTTGACCTGGACGCCGAAATTCCTGCGTTGCAGGTTACTAGGGATGCAAAGCGGGATGGTGCTAGGTACTTTGGTCCATTTGGAAGCACTCGACGTTTGGAACGGTTGCTTGACACACTTCGTCGATTCATTCCCGTTGCAATGTGCAATGATCCTGATGCTGTGAATCGGGAATGCATGGACTACCATCTTGAACGTTGTACTGGCCCATGTATGGGGAACATCAAACGAGAGGACTATCTTTCCCTGGTTGAGGACATGTGTATGTATTTGGATGGAAAAGGAGATGAACTGCGCAAGCTGCTAAAGGAGCGAATGCAGAAAGCCGCGCAAGAACTGCAGTTCGAAAAGGCAGCGACCATCAGAGACAGAATCGATGACCTTGATATCGTTATGCGAAGACAGAAGGTTGTGCAAACTGATGGTATTAATCGGGATGTTCTGGGTGTGTCCCGTACTGAACACGCGGCTCTTGTCGAGATTCTACTGGTGAGAAATGGTCGTTTAGTTGGTCATGACAACTTTTTTTTCGAAGTGGAGCTTGATACGACAGACAACGAAGTTCTGCAGGCTTTTGTGGAGCAATTCTATTTCTCTTCGCCAGAGGTTCCCGAAGAAATCATAATGCCTGTAGCAATTGAGAAACGAAAAGAACTAGGTAAATGGCTGAGTGAGACAGAGCGGCACCCTGTTCGTATAGGCCTTCCCGATACCGAGAAAACCAAAGAACTGATTCATATGGCCAACATGAATGCAAAGCGGGCTCTCAGAAGGATTCTGATATTGGACCAGAGGGAGGAAGAGGTTGTCAATGAGGGGGTAAGGGAACTGCGGAACACGCTCAATCTCCGACATGCCCCATTCCACATCGAAGGTTTTGATATTGCGAACATACAAGGTTCTGACGCGACTGGCTCTTGTGTTGTCTTCAAGAATGGGCAACCAGAGAATTCTTCGTATAGGCATTTCCGCATCCGGTCGATAGATACTCCAGATGACTATGCCATGATGAGAGAAGTGGTTTCGCGACGATACCGTTCTATGCTTGAACACTCCAACGAGCTGCCTGATTTGATCCTGATTGATGGTGGAAAGGGACAACTGGGTGCAGCAGTAGAAGCGCTTTCAGAAGTAGGTTTGGAGTACCTGAAGGTTGCTGCTCTTGCGAAGAGGGATGAGATTCTCTATACCCGTGACAGGCCAGATGGCATTGCTTTTCAGAAAGACTCTCCGGCGCTTAGACTCGTCCAACAGGTCCGGGATGAAGCACACAGATTCGCTCAGCGTTACTATCACAAGCTGAGGGAGAAACGCTTCACTGGATCGATTCTTGAAGAAGCTCCGGGTATAGGTCCAAAAAGACGCAGCGCTTTGTTGAGGGCATTCGGAAGCTATCAGGAAATAAGAGAAGCCAGTGTTGATGCACTTGCTGATGTTCAAGGCATATCGTCTAGGTTGGCTAAATCCCTGAGGGAATGGCTCGATAGAGAAGGATAACTCGACTGATTCTTTGTGACAGCTTTTATTTTTCCAGAGCATTCTATGATAAGCTTGCACTTAGTCAAAAGCCTGATAGGGTGGGCAGCAAACATGGTTAGATTTTCGGGCATGAACTGCTGGCTTTCAGAGAACATTGTAGGTGGGTTCCATCTATTTTCCGGTACAGCTTTCAAGAAGTCAGCAGCTGGATGACTCGGTTCATTTGCTTTCCTCGCATTGTCTCTTTATGGCATCCGTGGATATTCACTAGATGCAGTCTTTCGAGCTGCGGAGTATCTGGGTTGGATTTTCGCAACTGAATTTCCCATTGTGTTGACTGATGCATTTCTGTTCTGCAGCGAAAAAACCATGAACGCTTCGTCGAAGCAATTCTTCAGAACAATGGCTTATGGTTCATCCCTTTTTTTCTTACATATCTGTCGCTCTGATTATGTGTGGTTCATTTTCTTTCGTCTGGAGTATGCCCCATACACGAGCAGACCAACCAACGTTAACACCCCGCCAAGAACAAGCGCCTCGATATGCAGCGTAGGAACGAGAATCAGACAGGTAATAACACCCAAAATCGGTACTGCTGGGAAAAACTTCGATTTGAATGTGTCAGGTACGCTGAGCCCTTTCCACCGCAATGCAATCACTGAAGCATTTACGATGGCGAGGCCCACCAAGTATCCAAAATCAGCAACTGACGCCACGAACTCTACGTTGCCTGATGCGGCAAATGCACTTACGACAATCAGAGTAAGAGCGAGAGCAGGTATCGGTGTGCTGAATTTCGGGTTCACTCGTTTGAGAATACTGGGGAAGTAGTTGTCTCTTCCGAGAGAATATGCAACACGAGCCGTCGCCATAAACGTTGCATTTAGGGCGGCATAATTGGAAGCCGCCATTCCTGCCAAACCGAAGTAAAATGCTCCTGGCCCAAGCATTCTGTTAAAGACATACGATATCGGAGTGGCAGAATCAGCAACATCTCCGTATGGTACGACACCTACAAGCACAAGAGAAGCAAGCATGTAGACAACTGTGGCTATGATCAATGTGAGCATAATAGCTCGAGGAATATTATGTGCTGGATCCTTGATTTCCTCCGTTGCGGTGGTTATGAGCTCAAAACCGACGAAACTGATGTAAATAAATGAAACTGCTGACATGAACTCGTAAATTCCAGTCCCTTGGGCAACCAGTGGTTGAAGATTAGAGGGTTCAATGAAGAATAATCCTATGGCAATAAACGAGAACAGAACAAGCGACTGACCGACGTTTAGAATACCGAGAACGCCTGACACTCCCTTTACGCTGACAACATTTGTTACGAATGTGATGATGATTATGATGATGGCTATTATGGCGACTGTCTGTTGAGTTGCTCCTGGAATGAAAACGACAAGCGTGTGAGCAACGGCGAGCGAATATAGCCCGCAGGCCACCAAATTGCCGAAGAAAAGGAACCATCCCGTCAGAAACGCCGGGAAGCCACCAAGAGTATCGTGTGCAAAAGTATAGCCGCCACCCTGTTTGGGAATGGAACATGCCAACTCTGCGTAATTTATTGCTGTAAAGAGTGTCATTATACCTGTTACCAGATATGCGAACACAATGACGGGTCCGACCATCCCTGCAGCTTTTCCTGAAATGACATAGATTCCCCCACCCAGCATGGCACCTAGACCTAAGCTAGTAGCGCCAACGAGACCTAGAGATCTTTCAAATTCGCCTTGTTCTTGGTCTTCTCCGAAGGTCTCCATATGTGGGAAGCTCTCCTGTTTGTTTTGGTATTATAGCTTTACAGCTAAGGAGGAGTGTGTTTCGTTGGCGTGCCTTGAGCGGCTTTTCAAAGTTTTGTATATGTCGTTTTCAGTTTGGTTTGATGTTGAGCTAGACTACTTGACGAGGAACGGCTCTCCAAAAACGTGATCAAAAAAGTCCTTCAATGATTCTTCATGCAGCACAATCCTCACCAAGGCTTCATCATCCTCTCTTGGGTGGTAACTACCTGTGATTCGTTCTATTTTGGAGGTATCATCAAGCATCAGAATCGTCTTCTCCTCATCGACTTCCTGATGCATACCGAACTTCTCCTTGACTTCAGCCATTTTCTGCTTGTATGCTTGGGGGCTCACTTTGTAGAATAGCTTCATTTGTATCACACTCGTCAGTTTGCTAGTGCCACTACGTGCAATTCGATTGATTTATTGCTGTCGCTGTTATACGGTTTCAAAGTGAGAGACTATCATGAACCTGCGCAAGTACGTTAGTATGCTGACTTTGTTTTTGATTCTCTTTGCTGGTGTGGCTGCTTTCTCTATGCCTTCTAACGCCGCCAGAACTCCGGCACAGAACTATCAACCTTCACAAGTCACCTGGGAGACGTTCGAGAAGAATATGAACGTCACGACCTTTGTAGCTCCCGATGGTAGCAGAGACGAGCTCTGGCATTTGCTCCGCAGTGCAGAAAGTAGTATATATGTGGAGATATACGGTGTGAATAATCCGTATATTTTGGATCTGATTCACGAACTGCACGATGAGAAGCCAAGTCTTGAGATGAAATTCCTGCTTGGGTGGAACAGTCTTGGCTACTATAATCCCAATGATTACGTTGCTAATAATCTGACCGAGCTCGGATACGACGTCAGATGGACAAATGACTCCGATTTCTATTTTGCACATCAGAAGTTCTTCGTTGTTGACAACGAGACTGCTGTGGTTCACGCCGGAAACTGGGCGAAGACAAGCTTTCCTGAACCCGGGAAGAAATCGAACCGCGAATGGAGCATAGCTATGACAGATACAGACGTGGCGGCTTCATACCTGTCCGTTTTCGACCACGATTGGAGCCGAGGCACACCCTATGATGCAGGTGAACATGGAACAGGTGAACCACTATCCTATGACCAAGCCTCTAGCACATATGAACGGCCATTCAGTCAGCCCGGCAAGTTTAGTGGCGAGATGAATGTTACACCAATCTTCAGCCCGGAAACAAGCCTTCAAGGCATTCTCTACTGCATAAACAACGCACAAGCCACATTGGACATACAAATCCCGTATTTCACCGATTTTGAGGGTGGAGCAGAAGTTGACCAAGTTGTTGATGCCATAGTTGCCGCCAAAGAACGCGGTGTAACGGTGCGCGTTATTACTGAAGAAGAGAAGGATTTCCTTGAGATATCATCCCATTTTGAGTCGCACGGAATTCCTGTGGTCTGGCAAGATAGCCGATGGTTTTCTGCGAACCATAACAAGGGAATCATCGTAGATGGAAGGATAGTACTCATCTCAAGTATCAACTACAGCGATGAAAGCATATCTGAGAATCGTGAGGCTGGAGTAATCATTGAACACGAGGGAGTTGCTCAATGGTACCAGCAGGTATACGATTTTGATTGGGGCATAGCAGACTGTGATGTGATGGATTATGTTAACCTGTACTGGGATCCCAATATACCGAAGAGCGATTCTGTGATCAATGTCACTGTTTACGCTCACGAGCTTTACGATTCTGATCCAGCACAGGGTGTAGAAGAAGTCATCTTGGGCACCAAGATAGATGATGGCTCGTGGGTCAATCATACCATAACGGCAAACAATTTCACATCAGCGGAAGATGACCTGGAGAATTACTTCTACGAGATATCTCCACAATCTGATGGCACGAACGTCACAGTAAAAGCATACATACTGGCTGACTCCCAGTGGCACGAGGGTATGGAAATGGTTATTCCGGTTCGTGATTCGCTTGGCTCGATAATAACTACTCCGACAACGACCACAACAACGAGCCCGACTACAACGACCACAACAACGAGCCCGACTACAACGACCACGACTCCCCCACCTGACATGACCACGATAATCATTGCAGTTGCAGTCATTATTGCGGCTGTGGTAGTTGGCTTCATCAAGAAAAGAAGGTGATTGGTTCATCCTGAGGAAGGGGATTCAGACTGAGAATATGATCCCCTTTCTACAGGATCTAGCCAGTGCAAAGCTGTTTCTCATCTACCGAACTCATTCGGTTTCTTCAGCCTGTTTTGCGAATCTGCGGCACCTTTCTGCTTCTCTTTTCTCACCACGGCTATCATGAAGATTCGCAGCTATCCTGTAAGATCGGGCAACTTCATCCCATTTCTGTTTCGCATCAAAACAAAGTGCAAGTGCTTTCCACGTGCTGGGATCGGAGGAATCGGCTTTCAAAGCCTCCTTGTAGGCTACTATTGCGTCATCAATCTTCATCATGCTTTCGAGCGCTCTAGCCTTTTTCTTCCAGAGCAAAGCCGAATGCCCATTGTTTTCTAGACCTTCGTTGCTTGCTTTCAACGCATTATCAAAATCACCTATGCTTAGATAGGCTTCTGCTTTGTTTGAATATCCTTCAGCGTTTTGGGGAACCAACTGGATTGCTTTGTTGAATGCAGCTACCGCTTCATCCTGTGCACCAATGATTATCTTGAGTTTCCCCATTTCATTGAGTGCTTGGATGTCCTCTGGATTGCTCTCGAGGTACTCCTCATAGGCTTCAATCGCCTTTCGGTTTTCACCCTTCTCTTTCAATTCCCGCGCCGTTCTTAGATGAGAGAGCTCCACCGAAGTCATAATTTCATTCTACCTTTTGTGGATTTAATGCTTATTCTTTTGTAATAGATTTCAGAATTAATTTCATGCTTGAAACTGCCACACATTGATAACAAGTATTTTAACCGGGATGGAGACTAAAAACTCATACCAAAAAGAGAGGAGAACAAAATGAGTTCAGAGCAAAATGCCCCTGAGAATGATAAAGAAAGCGGGGATATCATTGAATCCGAAGAACAGAGGAGCTATGACGAATATCTCGAAATGGGGCCTTCTTTCTTTGAGGATCCCTGGCCAAAGACAGTACTTGTGCTAACACTCATTGGCCTTGGAATTGTTCTTCTGACACCGGTGGATGTCTGGGCAGTTTGGAACTATACCCTATTGGGAATGTATGGTTTGATTATAATCGCCTCTGCGGGGACCATAATTGGACTTCGAATTTGGTTCACAACCGAGGGATCTCGCCTGAAATATGGTGGGATAGCAAATGCAATAGTTGTGATAGCTTGTGCTGTCTTGGGTGTTGCTGATACCCTTTCCTGGGTGGGCTTAGGAAGGTCACTTTTTCCCCAGTTTTCGGATAGTCCACTTCTATCCTTCTTGCTTGTTATTCAAATATTCTGTTTGTACAGCATCTGGCTTCTTCGACGGGTAATCCGCGGCGAAGAGTAGTTTATGGGTGCTGCCCTTGCCAAAGAACGAGCCAACACTGAGTGAGCTCGTTGATATCATACGTGAATTCGTACGAGAACGGGATTGGGAACAGTTTCATAAGCCAAAATCTCTGGCCATATCGGCGGGGGTGGAGCTGGGCGAGCTTCTTGAGCTGTTTCAATGGCTTACTGATGAAGAAGTGGAACAAGCACTAAGTGAGGCTCAATATCGAGAGAAGCTATCCTATGAAATCGCTGACATCATGATTTACCTTCTTAGGCTAGCTGATGTAGCTTCAATAGATGCATCGAGTGCGATTATGTCCAAGATGGACGTTAATCGAGAGAAGTATCCTGCAGCAGACGTAGAAGGCAGACGGCCTAGGGATCCTCGCCAGGCGCGGTGAGTCTTGAATACAATTCAGGTTTTCTATCCTTCAGTACATGATTCCGTGTGGTAATCATCTTATTGTCGGCTTGACTTGGATCAATATCTGTGAAAGCAATCCCGGTTTCTTCTTCGTCAAGGGAAACAAGAACCTCTCCTCCTGGATTTGTTATTTGGGATTGTCCCGAAAATGAAACACCTCGCTCTTCTCCGATTCGATTAGCTGTAGCGGTGAAAATCTTGTTTTCAATAGAACGTGTAATCATAGCTTTCTGACAGAAAGGCAGAACCAAATTAGCAGGATGTAGTATCACCTGTGCACCCTTGAGAGCGAGAATCCTTGCTGTTTCAGGAAAAGCCCAGTCGAAGCAAATCATCATACCATATCGAAAACCACGATAGCTAAAAACAGGTGGTTCTTCAAATCCGGCGGCAAATATGTTCAGCTCATTATCAAACAAATGGATTTTCCTGTATTTTTCAAGCATCTTTCCATTGCCAAACGCAACAGAAGTATTGTAGAGATTGTCACCGTCCTGTTCACACATCCCGGATACCACCAAAGTGTTTTCTCTCGACCATTGGCTGAGCAGTTGACACGTCTTCCCTCCTGGGATTTCTTCACTATTCATAAGTGCCTCTTTCCTGTTCTTAAAGACGTAACCCGAATTTGCAAGTTCGGGAAGGACCAATATGTCTACGTTCTCTTCCTCTGCTCTGTACAAAGCCTTCTCCATTCTATTGAAATTGGTGCTGGGTTCGGATACAACCGGTTCTATCTGCGCAACACCAAGTCTGATTTTACCTCCTGTCATTCTAACTCGTCTCTTACTGCCTTTGTTCCTTCAACAATATTTGATTTCTTCTTTCTTATGTGCTGTTTGAAGAACCTATAGAAAAGGCCATATTCCCCTCATGTCATATACGTAACAAAGGGTGATTCTGTAATGTCGGAATCAAAGGAATCCAAGCCTGTTGTTGACGAGAGCTGGGATGATGTGCCTCTTCCTGAGGAATATTGGGGTGATGAGTTCGAAGATGATGAATTGGACGTGTGGTAACCCTCCGAGTTGCAACGCTATCGATTTTTCATTATGTGCTTCTTCACTCTAAGAAGCCTGTTGTAGCTGCTGTGAATTTCTTTCTTGGCATCTAGCCCCCATATTCTGTAAAGAAGACTATATTTAATGCGAAGGCGCCTTATCTGATTTCGCAAACTAGAGTAGGTAGATTTCAAGCTCTCTAGCTTGGTCTCTTGTTTCTTAGATCGTTCCAACAATCCCTTGATTCTTCTATTGAGCCGTTTCAGCTCGGTTCTTGATGCAGACGAGACCAACTCTTCAAGCACGTCATTACTTCTTGTTCCGAGTGGTCGAAGTCTTGTCCAACGAGAGACATAGGCGCCCGCCTCACGAAGGCTTTCGGATATCTTCTTTGCATCTAGTAACCCAAGTGTGCTCGCCTTTGAGTAGAAGCGTTTGTAGTCCTTTTTTCGTAGTTGAGGGAATAGAAGAACACCTCTGTGAATCTTGAGAGCTCCAGCTTTTTCACAGAGTCTTTGAACCTTCTTTCTTTGCTGCACAGTTGATTTGGGAAGAGAATATGCTACGATTTTGTATGCGAGAAACTCGTCTGGGGTTTCGAGGTTGTTTCCCTTTGGGATTTGACGAGCTCTGGTGAAGATGATGTGGGTCACTTCTGACAGCAGCTTTTTGAGTTTCTTGGGATTTCCCCGCACAATGTACACGCCCCCTTCCTGTTTCTTGAGCGCGAAGTCAGATTTGAGAAACCTGGCTAGCTTTTCGTGTTGTTCCCCCTTTTTCGGAATGAGAAGGAGGTAGCGCTTCTGCTTACGCTTGGCTTCAATAGCTTCTCCATCATCAGCTATATTGAAATCGT
The DNA here is from genome assembly GCA_014730275.1 of Candidatus Lokiarchaeota archaeon. Lineage (NCBI taxonomy): Archaea > Promethearchaeati > Promethearchaeota > Promethearchaeota archaeon. The sequence continues at coordinate 10,516 of WJIL01000081.1, forward strand.
AGACTGTCACGGCACTATTCTTCCGCTCTTTGTCTGTTTAAACACTTTGCTGTAGATATTCCTCTTCGCTTACCAATAGTGACAATTAGGGGAATTTCTCATATTTCCTAATCCATGTTTTAAATGGTTATTATTTGTTTTACTGTTGCTTTCGAAGTGGATAACTCTTATTTCCTTTCTATTATTTCATCTGTGTCCTTATTCGATGGTTTATTCATTCATAAATTTGCTTTCCATCGACTGTATGTTTAACTCAATCGTTGGAGGGCCCTCTTCCTAGGTGAAAAATCGTGATCCGAATCGACGAAGATTGGGACAGTGACGATTGGGACGAAGATGACGACTGGGACGAAGATGACGACTGGGATGACGACGACGATTGGTAGGAGTCACCCGGTACAAAGTCCCTGTCACGCGTTCCCGTGAGAACATGAAAAAATGAAAACGATTGTGAGCTGCTTTTTTGGCTCACAATCCCTTCTTGTTTTTAGAAGAGCGCATTCTCCATTGCTGTCTGACAATCACAGCTGGCTTTTTCTGGAATCTTTGGAATGAGTTCGTAGGTTAGTTTCCTGACCCGCTCGATATTGTCTGACATGGTTTTGAGGACCTGCTCGTGGGTAACATGGTGTTCTCCATAGACATCTTTGTCTGTAGGCATAGCTATTGATACAAAGCAGATACCCGCTTCACGAGCCAACGAGGTCTCTGGGTATGCAGTCATACCAATGACATCGAAACCTTGCTTATGGTAGAAGATCGATTCTGCATAGGTCGAGAATCTGGGACCATTGATGCAGACGTACGTTCCCTCTTCGTGAACTTTGTAGTCCAAGTCGTTTGCCGTCTCTATGGTCAGCTTGCGCATCTCTGGGCAATAAGGCTCTCCAAAAGGCAAGTGGGCAATTGTTCCACCATCAAAGAAAGTGTCCTCTCGCTGCCCGAAAGTCCTGTCGAAAATCTGATCTGTTATCACAAACTCGCCTAGGTCAATTTTCTCAGGCTGCAGGCTTCCACATGCGCAGGGGCTTATGATCCTCTTGACACCAAGACTCTTCATGCCCCACACATTGGCACGGTAGTTGATTTTGTGGGGTGGTAAGTGGTGGTTTCTCCCATGTCTCGCCAGAAATGCTAGGGTCTTTCCTTTCACATTGCCAACAATGAAATTATCAGACGGAGCACCATAGGGAGTGAACACCTTCACTTCGATTGGGTTATCTATGACTTCGGGATCATAATTCCCGCTGCCACCAAAAAGCCCGACTTCAATGGGCATTAGCTCCTCCAACTCTTCTCTCTTCTCCGGGTCCACCGGAACTAGCGACGGTTCAGCTTCAAAGGCCATCTATAATCAACTCTCCTTTTGCTCTATTACTGCAACTCCCCTCCTCCCATAAATAGGTGACGAGCTGTGAGTCGGTGATCTACTCCTTGAGTCGCCATCTCTTGTCTAGTGGGTATTCAATAATCCCTAGGTCGCCCATATGCTGTTTGACTTTGGACAGGCGTTCATCTGAGAGAACTATATTATTGTACTCACGCAATTGCTTCTTGAGCTGTTGCGTGGTCATTTCGTCAGTATTCTCTCCTTCAAATATTTTTGAAATTAATGAAGTTAAATCTTCGTAGAAGTTCCATGGAAAAATTTCCCATGCCCAGTTGATTGATATGCCGTAAAAGTCTGGTTCGAATTCTGACCCTTGAATGTGCATGAGGGTTGCAGACTTGACATCATCAGCATTTCCCTCATCCTTGACGTGATTGACAGCCAATGTCAGGCTTTGTCCAGTATCAGTGATATCGTCTACTACCAACACTTTCTTGCCTTCAAGATCTACCTTTATCGGACAGGTGAGTTTGGCCTCTCCGTCCTTTGTGGCTGTTACACCCCAATGATCGACCTTAACACTGTAGAGCTCCTTCACAGCTAGAAAATCGCACTGGAGCCTAGCGTGAACCCATCCTCCTCGTGCGACGCCCACCACCGCGTCTGGTCGCCATCCGGAGTCCTTTATCTTTTGGCTGGTTTGATACGCGTATTGATATATATCATCGAAATCAAGCAGATAACAGAGCGGTCCTTTCAGTTCCATTTCGGAATTTCTCCTGGAATATCTCCATTGAATTCCATGCTGAAGGCACTAGCTGTCAGTTAAAAGCTTGATGCCCTCTCCATGGACAAATCTGCACCGCTGTCCACATATTGGATCCATGTTCGCTTAGCGGAGCTGAATCGCAAGGCTATCCAGTTGACCGGGTAGGTATGCTATTCGTATTCTCTCCGAATCTCCCTCCTGCACGTGTTTTGCTTTTTTAAGAGGGAGGAAGAGGTGCCGCCACCCGTCTTCCATGGAAATAGTTGTCTCCTCATCGAGGTCAACTTCGAAATAGCCCACTACACCGGTCAAGATGCTCTCTTGCTGGATTGAAAATTCGAGTGTTTTGTCAACCTTTTCAGGGATAGTCTGCTTGGAGAAATCAAATTTAGCCAGCAGATTGGTTTCGCTTAAAGGCGTAAACTGGTCTGACCCGACTGTTTGTGGGACTCTGGGAAAAACAAGCCCGTTCCATTTGAATCGCTCTAGTATCGAATGACATGATACTGGAACTGCATACACTCGTGCCCTTCTCGGCATGATTGTTCCTTCTTCCCGCAAGAAGCTCGATACAGCATGAAAAGAAGCCGTTACCTGCTGCTCCACAAGAAGCATAGATGAGAGCATTTCACAGATCACAACATCAGCTTTTTGTTCTGGTTTGAACTCAAGATAGTGGCTTGTTACGAATTCCATTGTTTTGTCCAGATTGTTCTCTCGTGCAGCTTGCCTTGCGTATGCTATCGAGCTGGAGTTGATATCTATGGCTGTTACTTTTTCTGCTCCAGCTTGAGCAGCCAACAGGGAAAGTATACCGGAACCAGCACCCAGTTCAATAACGTAGTCGCCGTCGGTCACAGCATTTCCTATTGCGTGTGCAAATTTGCGAATCCTGTCTTTTTGGGACAAAAGGCTCACAGCATGAAGCTTCGCAAACGGTGTGGCATACTTTTTGGACTTCATGAGCTTTCTAGTTGCCATAAGCTAATCTCTTTATAATCCGATTGACCAGCCTTCATGAAAGAAAGGCCAGCTGGATTCTCAGCCAGTATGGTACTCATCCATTACCGGGGATTCAAATCAAGTGACTTCCGAGGCCATAGAGGACGCAAAGCGAGCACTGGCTGAGTGCCGCTTTGAAGATGCTATTTCTATCCTAGAAGAAAACCTCGCGGAGGATGAAACTGATCCCGACACTCTGGTTCTCCTTGGAATTGCCTATGTCCAAGCTGAAAACGCTGAGAAAGCAGTAGATGTTTTGAAAACAGCAGATGAACTATTGGAAGAACATTGTGTGGTTTCTCTCTTTCTTGGTCGAGCACTTGAAGCTCTTGGACAACTCGACGAGGCAGAAATTCACCTAAGACGGGCTATTCGCCTTGACCCTGGTGAACCTGAAGCGTGGAAGGATGTAGGTAGAATTCTTCTGGCACAGAAGCGTTATGCTGAGCTGATTGAAACAGCTCGAGAAGCAGTGAGTCGGTTTTCTGGTAATGTCTATTTGAGGAGCCTATACGCAATTGGTCTTTACAGATTAGGGGACTACACTGGTGCCTGCCGCCAGTGGTACGAGGTCTACAAGCGACGTCCTGAGTCTCTCCTAGCGTTGTCAAATTTCGCGTATATGCTTTTGAAACAAGGGCGTCTTACAAAGGTGAAAGCCTACATCGAACAGGCAACAAAAATCGGTCCTAAGGACTCTCGAACCTTATTTTTGCAGGGTGAATTGAACCTACAAAAGAGAAACTTCCGAAAAGCCAAGGCCTTCTTCGAACAGGCACTGGATAAGCAGCCCAAGAATCTGACACCTCTATCACGATTGGCGATAGTCGCCCACCATGAAGGGAAACCTGATAGGCGTGATGATTTAATCACCCAGATTCGTGAAATTGGGCGAGACAATCCCCATTCATGGAAAGCACTTGCCTATATCTATGAACAGCTTGGTCAAATCGAGAAGCTGGTTGATTACTTGCTATACTTTGTTAGCCAGAATCACTGTTCAGCTGCTCCTTGGGTGAAGTTGGCTGCAGCCTATGAGAAACTGGGTTCGGTAGATGAAGCTGAACACGCATGGACTATGTCATTCAAGCTACGTCGGTATGTCAAGATCCATTGCAGGCACTGTGGAACGTACCTCCGATTACCCTATGAGAAAGAGGAAGGCTTCGATATTCATCGAGACCGAAATTGTCTAGAATGTAATTCGGTTATTCCAATGCCTGATGCACTTGCTGATATCTGATATGTAGAGTGGTAATCGTGGATTCGCGAGAGTATCCATCAGGAGCCCTTCCGGGAGTTGGAGCTATTGTGGTTGGTGCCGATGGTATTCTGCTTGTGAAGCGAGACAAAGATCCAGGGGAGGGTCTCTGGAGTATACCTGGTGGCCTCATTGAATTAGGAGAAACCCAAGAGGGCGCGGTGATTCGCGAGGTTCGAGAGGAAACAGGGATAGATGTGGAGGTACTCGGGCTGCTCAGTACTGCGGATTTGATTATTCCTGACGGTGAAGATATTGTCAAGTTTCACTATGTACTGAATCACTATCTCGCACGAGCCCTGGATGAAGAAGCTCAACCGGAATATCCTGAAGCTGAAGTCGGTTGGTTTTCCTTTTCAGACTTGGAATCAATGGATTTACCCCCTCGGATTCATAAGCTACTCACGAAACACCGATCAGCCGTTGAGAGAACACACCATCGATATTTTTGAAATTGGCAATGACCATTTCTCTATGCTTCATCGAGCCAAGAAATATAAAAGCCTGCAGAGAGAAGACTAACAGAGCCACTCTATAGTATACGGAGAAGTGAAAAAACAATGCCATTTAGAACAATCATGGCCCTAATAATCGCCCTCGTGGTTGCGATTATAATAGGCGCGTTTCAGATTCTTGGACTAACCGTTGAGCAAATTCAACTAATTCTGAATTCTGGAGATGTAACAGGTCAGCTGGAGATATGGGGGGCTCTCTTGTTCGGTCAATTAATATTCCCATATACCTTTGCGACCGGTGGGGCATATGGCCCTCTAGTTGCATTGGGTGTAGCGGGATTCATAGCCGGACTGGTCTCAAAGAGCGGCGTCAGAATGCTCTTCGCATCACTCATTGCGATGGGTCTTTTCTTCTTGGGTTACACCGTGCTTTCATTAGGCCTAGATCCTAGTTCAGTAGAGCTACTCGCAGATATTGCTAGGAATATTGCAATTGATCTTGGCGTAGCCTTTGCTCTACTCTTCGTACCTGGCATAATTGGAGCAAGACTAACTGCTGACAAATATTAGAATACCCCATTGAGGGGTGCAAGCCCCTCCTCTATGTTTTTTTAGGACAAACTTCTACTCAAATCTTTGGAAACTAGGTCAAGATATTCATCCAGTCTTTCTGGTTGAATGAAGGCGCCTGCTGCCATTGGATGCCCTCCGGCTTCTACAACAAGAGTGTCATATTTCTTGTTGAGTGTTTGGCCACAACGGACAAATGTCTCTTTCAGATTAACACCTCTTTTTACCAATCTCCTACGTGTTCTTCCAGAAAGCTTCGCGAGACTGCTTTTCTCAGAAGTGTTAGTGGTAACCCCAATGATTGGCTTGTTTTCTGGTACGATTCGAGCTCCTTGTGCCATTCCGATGACAATCCCGATAATAGTGTCCTGTATTTCAGAATCTTGCACAAGATACATTCCTGGTCTTTCGTCAAAACCGTGTGTTTCTATTCTCCGTATGGAAGTCGCTAGGTTTCGTCTATGCTCTCGTAGCAACAGCTTTCCCTCTTCATATGCTGCTTGATCACCTAAGCAAATCCTAACTCCCACTTCTGCTCTTCGATTGCGCCCACACGCATTCAACAATGTGGAGAACTCCTTAGCGCTTCTAAGTTCAGACCTTTCCGGTCTTTTCAGCAAGGTTATGACATCTCCCACTATCCCTTGAGCCTTCCGGGAGTCTTCATAGGCCTGAAGAATTAGACTCATCAAATGCTGAATAATCACCTGTTTTTCTTCCGTGTTGAGATCCACCCATCTTCGCCATCTCTCGTTTGCTTTCACTGGTATTCCCAGAGCCTCAAAAAATTCAAAGGCTGCATCTCGATTCCCAGTGATCCCTGGGATGTACGGTTCTGTTGCATATTCTAGGAGAAAAGGCAAAGGTCTGGTATTGATGCCGAAGAATGTTAGGTCCCGATCCACTCGCACCGTGCCACTTTCTAATGCCACTTCCAGTATTTTGCGATTCACTCCTGCGAAACCTTTTCCATAGTATCTCTGTAGATCCCCTGTTGCTCCTACCACCGCCAGCTCGCTCAAGTCAGCGTTACCTCTAGAAACTTCATAGGCAAGGAGAAATGCAGTTCCTGCCCCTGAGAGATCGGAGCTTCCGTCTAAGTCGTGATGACATGGATTAACCTCGATGATGGGTGTATTTGCATGCCTTTTCGAATACCCTTCTGCATCATCCTTCGGAAGATGGTGATCCAGAACGATGATGCTGTTAAGAGACTCGAGATTCCCTAGTTCCTTGACAATCAAGGGCATCTGCCCTGTTCCCAAGTCGCTGAATATGGCGATATCCGGGTTCTTTTCTGTAACGATTTTCTTTACGTCTTGGATAGTTTCAGAATTAAGCTGATGGATATTTCTCCATATTGGAGACTTGTCCAGTCTTCTGAGCATTCGGCACACAATTGCAAGTGCAGTAATACCGTCAGTATCTATATGGGAAACAGCGAGAGGACGTTCTGCCGCTTTGATTTGTTCTGCAGCCTGAGCGAGTTGGTTTCCCATTTGTGGAGGTAAATCCAAATGCAAGAATCTGTGACCTCATGACGCAAATTTGGCTAGAGGGATATAAATGCGCACCTCTGCAATGACGAGATAATCTCTAGTCGGAACCTCTTGCAACTCTGGAGAGCGCTAAGAACACGACCAGAAATACACTTGCCACAGCAGCCAATCCTTTGGCGATTTTCTGCCAAAGCGTTAATGGAACTTCCAACTCTCTAAGCTCATTCTTCACCCTTTTCAAATAGATTCTTTGCTCATTATAGAGCGAACTGGAATCGTCATATTGATCCGAAAATTCAGACCAACTGGAATAGAATGGTGGCTCTGGATTCGTTGTTACAAACTCGTTCCAGAGGGCCATTATGTTGGATCTATGGGGTTCCGGAAATTCCTCTATGGTTGATACGATTTGCCTTTCTGCCTCTTTTGACAGTCCCACTATCTTTGCACCCGCGTTAACCAGTATCTATAACCTGTATATGCTCCGGCCTTCTTAAGGCTTGAGCTTACCTATTGACCTTTGCGTTACAATCAGTGATACTACTGCTTAGCATCTATTTCCTTAATCCAGTCTCGTATATCTGATTTGAGTTTTCTGATATCATTCGGATTAATACTGTCGACTCTGCTGTAGGTTCTTAGAATCCGACGCCACCTGTCCATCTTTATGGTTAATGATCCGGAGCCAATGGCATTCTCCACACTATGGGCCGCCTCGGAAATGCGATCCGCGAGCTCACTAGCAATCGCTCCATCTCTTACTTGCGATTCAAGATTCTCCAAGACCGATTTAGCATTGGAGAGCTCCTGTTTTTCTGTCAATTCCTTCTTTTCTTCAACTACGGGTCTCTGTACCGGTTTCTGCTTGGTAGCCACTTTCAGTTCTTCTAATGTCTCAGCATTTGCTGCCACCTGAAGCCTCAATTCTCCTATTTCATCCCTTACTTCTGATATTATAGAAATAGCATCCACCATCTTGTTCACGGTGTCCGTAAGGCGCTCTATTGACTTGTTGATTTCCGTGAATTTTGCTCGAATATATGTGCTATCGTCACTCATGTATTCCATTCTCCCTTGTGATCAGTAGGAGTAACCCGTGATTGATACTCGGGTGAACAGACCTTGGATTCAAGATTAAGCTTTTTGTCATTAACAGTTCTTGTTCAACCTGCATTCTAGGACTTCATTCCGTTAGCTGAACGGTTTTATAGGCGGCGAATTATTCTTTGCGTTGAGAAGCCTATCTCCCGTGAGCCACAAGAGGTCGATTGAAGTGTATGTAACGAATTACAAGAACCGCAAGGAAATCGAAGTTACTCTGGAAGGCAGCAAGAAAACCACAATGAGATGGCTCGTAGGAAGAAGAAGCGGAGCTAAAACTTATGCTATGCGCTGGTTCAAGATTGAACCGGGTGGAATCATTCCTTCTCATACGCACCCAGAAGAGCATGAGATATTTGTTTTGAGCGGCGAGGCAAAGCTACTTGGAGGACTTGAGGGCGAGACGGCAAAGAAGGATGATGTCGTATTCATAGACTCAAACAAACCCCATGGTTATGATAACACTGAGGGTACCGAGGATTTCTGCTTCATCTGTGTCATTCCCCTTCTTGATAACGAAGAATGATTTTGATATTCCTAATTTAGTCACAACGGCCTATAGAAACGCTTTCCAATAAAGCGGTGAAACAAATGAAGCTTGATGAGAAATCTCTTTGGTTGTTTGATGTTGACAATACGCTGATTCATGATGTTGAGCATCCAACTCCTTTTCCGGGTGCTGTGGATTGCTGTAGATATCTCAGAGATGCTGGCAAAGAGATAGGAATACTCACTAACGTAGGCCGGCTTTCAGCGCAACAGGTGCATGCGGCTCTACAAAAAGCTGGGTTTCATTTCTCAAAAGAAAGCGTATTCACTGCAGGAGCTGCTACGGCGGCTTATGTTTTCAATAGGAATCCTGACGCTAGATGCTTCGTGATAAGCGAAGGTGGAGCTACTGAGGATTTCATTGCTAAAGGTCTGAATGTTGTGAACAATCCTCCAATTGATTTTGTTGCAATAGGTGCAGATCGCGATTTGAGCTTTCAACGTTTGAATTTTGCCGCCAAATGTGTACGAGACGGAGCTGAACTGCTTTGTGTAAGCGGTAGCAGAGAGTATCCCGGCGTCTATCTGGGAAAAGAGGACATGTATCTGGGCGAACGATCCATAACTGCCGCAGTAGAAGATGCCACTGGAGTTGAAGCAACCATAGTTGGAAAACCCATGCCTGAGATTGTTATTGAGACTGTGATGACAATGGGTTATGATTGTGATGATGCTGTCATGATTGGAGATAATCCGGCTTCAGATATTGCGGGAGGTAATGCTGCAGGATTGACTACCGTCCTGGTCAAGCGAAATCCTGATGATATAGTTGCATATAACGCAGGTGAGCTGGATACAACTCCCGATATGACCGTCACGAGTTTGGAGGAATTACAATCGCTCATTTGCGGATGACAAATGAGTGTCATTTTGAAACCAGCCGCAAGGGTTGTTCATCTTTTGATATGAATTTCGCAACCTTGAAAATCGATGGTACTATCGTCCGACCATGAAAAATGAAGATGGGTTGGCTGATTCTGTTGGGATTGATGTGCAATTTGAAATCCCGAGAGCTGGAGTGTCATTAGCAATTATCAATCTCCAAGATGTTACTGTATCATCGGTACAAGATGGATTTCTTGAATATGAGTCAGAGGTATTTGACTGGATTAGGGCCCAGCATTCAAGAGACAGCTTAAAAAGTGATACCATTCTAAGTGCATTCCGGGAATTCTACTGGACTTTTGGAATGGATCCCACCAAGTCGAGAGTGTCAAGTGAGGCACTTCTCCGGCGAATTCTTCGGGGCCATGGTCTATGGAGGATATCAAATATCGTAGATATTGCCAATCTTGCTTCAGCTTTTCACAAATTCCCCATAGGTCTTGCCGATACTTCAAGACTTGATGGTCCTCTGCAGATTAGAACCGCAAAAGAAGGTGAGACGTTCGAACGAATCGGTGGAACGGAGATTGAGTGTCGTGGAAGGGATCTAGTTGTTGCTGACACAGAACGAATCATCTGTTTTGGTTATGCAACTCACGATTCCAATTATACGCGGATTCGCGCTGATACCGAGAACGTATTTGTTATGGTGTACTGTGCACCGGGTATCAAAGCAAGAACATTCTCTGAAGCTGTCGAGACCACACGTGAGATGTACGATGAGTGGGCCGATTGCCGAAGTGGAACGACAGAGTTCTTTCATTCTTAGTCGATTTCGAATTCAAGAAACGGTTTTCCAAGTGCAATTCGCTCAATCATATTGTTCTTCTTTGCAGTCTTGACAACGTTTAGGAATGTATCTTCTAGCCTATCCATGTCCAGATACTCTGGATTCTTTATTCCCATGCTTTTGGCCACTTTATCAACTGCCTGTTCAAAGTCGAACACGATATGTGGTTCCATACGTCCCCCATGTCGCTCTTCAGGTTTCTTTTCCTTTTTCACGAATCCCTGTTTGATGACGCTACGAGTTTCGGTCAGGTAATAGACCAGTGATTTTTCGTAGTTGAGTTCTCCTCTCTCAACCAATTCGCGAAGGAAATTGAGACCATGCGTTGTGCGCGCAACTTTTTCAATTCGAGCAATGAGTCCATTGACAATATCTTCGTATGAAACCTTCTCTGTCTTACCTTTTGTCTCAATGACTCTTTCATCATCCTTTGCTTTGGCAAGTTTTGCTTTCTTGGCTGCAATAGCTTGTTGTTTCTTTTTTTGTTCCTCTTCTAGTCTCTTCTTTCGCTCTCGCTCCTTTCGCTTCTTCTCAGCTTCTCTGCGGCGAGATTCTTCTCGTTTCCTCCGCTCCGCCTCCATCTTTTCTAGTACTTTCTTCCTTTTCTCCACAAGTTCTTTCATGTGCTTTTGGACATCTTTCTCGGTTAACGTAACGTGATTGGTAAGAAGCCACCTAACGCCAATCTGATTCACCTTCGGCTTCAAATCGGCTGATGAAAAAACGAAACTGGCTGTTTGCTGGCCAGGTAGCGCATCTATGATTTCTTCAGCTGCTCGCTCGCCGGCAATTGGTTCCAGAATACGTTCAAGCACCTTCAGAGATTGCTTACTGCTTATCCTGCCTGAGGCTATTGTGTTGAATTGTTCAAACGCCTTGTAATCTATGTCCTTGGGACTCTGTGTTGCAATCAAGCATTCTATGCCGTATTTCCTGGCTTGCCGGAATAATAGAAGAAATGTCTCTTTCGGACCTGGTGATTTCATTCCTGCAGGAATGAATGGAGCAGCTTCATCCTGGAACAATAGCATCCTGGGATCTTCGCTATATCCTTGACGTAGCATCCATGAATACAATTGGTTCAATACAATGGAAATGAAGAAGTGCTTCTCTTCTTCGCTTCGCAGTGTCTTGAGGAAGAGTACGTTGATTGGAGTTTTCCCATCGATTTCCTTTGTCATATAGTCGAAGTCGATTTGCCCCTGTTCTTTGAAGAGTAGCTGAGAGGATCCCACAGTCAGGCTTCTAATCGATGTTGCGAGCTTTCGTCGTTGCGAAGCTTTCATGTATGGGTCCAAATCAACACCAATCTCTTCCTTATCTGCTTCCAGCATATCTGCAAGTTCGGCAAGTGTACCGATATCCTTCTCATCATCTTCCCAAACCTCCCTGAGCAGTTCGTAAACCGCAGCAAATGATTTGGCTTCCCACGAACTGGAAAGACCAGCAACTTTTGCAAGCACTTTTACTAAGGTTCGAGCGGAGTTGTCAAGCAGTCTAATAACATCATCTTGGTCAGCTTTCTTATCAGGTAGTTTCAGGGGATTGATTGATATGGGCAACCCTTTGCTGCTGGCTGGAGTGAAAACGCGTACAACCACTTTGTCCATGTATTCTTCCAATCGCTCTGGAGGTACACCCTTCTTTTCCAATTCCTCAGGATCTCCTGGAAGCATCAACGATGCTATGTCTCCTTGAGGATCGAATGCCAATACAGGAATCCCCTCCAAGGCCGCTTCCTCTATTATCGCCTTGCTGAGTACAGTCTTTCCAGAGCCAGTTGACCCAAAGACCCCTCCATGTCTCCGAAGGAGATCGACGCTGATTTCGAATTTCTTGTCGGTCTTCTGTCCCTTATCGTCGAGATATGTACCTAGCCACAGTTTATCATCTGCCATCGGTTGCATCACTCCACAAATACACAGGAGTTCGGTCCTTACTAACTGGGATTTTGGCCTTACTGATTATGTATTTATCTCCTATGGAAACAAAAAGAAAGCAAGAAGGGGGCTATCGCCCCCAAGCATTATTCTATTACTCACCGACAGGTTCGTATCTTCTTCCAAGCGCGATGGCCATCACTACAACTAGGCCCACCGCAAAGGCTCCAAGTGCTACTGCAGCCCATTCGTAACTGCCAACTGAAACCCTTATCCAGTCCAAACCAACCATCACACCAGCCATTACAGAACCAAGCAACAATGAAACAAGCATGAATCGCGATGTCATCTCTTTCACTTGGCTGATATCTGTACCTTCTGTGATTGTCGTGCTGAAATAGCTGAAGATGAATAGGAATACATACGCAATCACTATCATCGATGCCATCTCGAACAGGGTATCTTGGACGGCTGTGTTGAAGATGCCGTAAATCAAGATGGTCGCTATCGCCATCAGGAATACGAATATGTTGCTGATGAGCTTGTCTTCCGGGTGTACGAAGCCGGTTAATTCTGTAAACGTGTTTATGAGCGAAAACACGACCACCAGAATCATGAGGGCGGCACCGACAACCCAGGTGACGAATGGGGTATTCTCCTGCCCTGCCACACCTTCAAGTAGATAGTGGAGGATCACAGAGAACCCGAGGATTGTTAGGCCTATTCCGGCTACGATATTGCTTATTGTCGTTAGGCGCACCATATTTATCTCCCCAAAACGGAGCTACTTTAGTGAAGTTCGGAAGACCGTTATTAACCTTTGCTGAGGGGTCTTGAACAGCAGATTTGCTGGATTTTTGGTTTTTCCTGCAGGGATTACCTTTTTTGGAAGAAGCGTTTTTGTTTTGTTAGATGAAGGTCTATTCAATAAGATGTTCGTCATAGGGCCATTTGAAGTTCTGCGGAAACCCTGTGCGTTCAGTGAATGTGCAAAAACCCTAACAACGGAGTGAACAGAACACAGTCACCATATCGATGACCGTTCTGTCCACGTGTGTTGTGATGAATCCCGTTGTTACGCCGCGACAGTCTCTTGGGGAGATGTCTCGTCATCGGTTTCATGCTTTTCCTCATGCACCTCTGGCATGAAGTAGGTCCCAATGATGGCAATTGCGATGAAGACCGCCACCACGATGGTAAGTCCGGGGAGCCCGTAGTTGGAGTATGCAAATCCACCAACAGCGGGGCCGATGATCATGCCGGATCCGAAGAAGATGCTGTAGACTCCCATGGTGGTGCCGCGCGTTTCTTCTTCTGAGACATCAGTGAGATACGCCATGGCGGCTGGCGGGAATGCACCGGATATGAATCCGAGAATGGGAAGCAGTGGCCATACCGACCATAGGGCCGCTATGTTGTCTGAATTTGCCACTAACAAGTATGCAAGCACACCGAAACCGAGGAGTCCACCGACGATGAACGGGCGACGCTTTCTCAAATGATCCGATAAGTGACCCATGGTGATGATTCCCAGAACCAACGCGCCTCCAAGCATCGCGAAAAGGATAATGAGATCCGTGGCTGTCAACGAGAAGTAATTTTCGATGATGTGCTCAGCATATCCTATGAGCAAGCCGTACATTGAGATGATTGGTACATAAACAGGAATCATCTTCTGAATCCTGCGGTCACCTGCTACTTCTCGCAGGAGAGTGGAAACACTCATTTCCACATGAACATGCGTCTTGGTTTCACTAATTGCCACAATGGCTATGAGCCCACTGATTATACATGCCGAGCCCGCCGCACTAAGAATGAGAACCGGCAGTACACTGAATTCGAGAAGGATGACACCGAGACCGTATCCTCCTGCAAGCCCCATCAGAGTCGACAGATCGTAGTAGCCCATAAGACTTGCTCTGTTGTCTTTTTCTGACATGTCTGCAATCATGGAAAGCGTAGTTGAGACCTTGGACGCTGCTCCTATACCAAACAACCCTGATGCAACCAAGAGAATTATGACACTGGGTGTAAAAGCGAAAGTAAGTGCAGCCGATCCCGTCAAGAACAAGCTAACAATCAATATCGGTCTTCTTCCAATTTTATCACTATAAGAGCCGAAGAAAGAAACCGAAGCAAGTTCAGCTACAGGATATACCAGCATTACTGCAGCTATTTCCAACACTTCGAGTCCACCGCCCATGTAGGACGAACTCTGGATAACTGCAATGCTGACATAGAATGATGCTCTCATAACCATAGTAATTAGGTAAAGCGCGAGTAAGTTCCAAGTATGCTCAGATGCTCGAAGACCCATTTGGAATTCTCCATATTCTGTTGCGCTGACCGTACAATTCGGTTTATTAAGCCTTGTAGTTAGAGTACATTTACAATGGCGGCTGAGAAACCATCATCAGCTACGGGCTCACGGGAATTTGTCTATCTCACCCTGTACCGGCTGAAAACCCTCACAGATGAAGAGAAACGGGATTGGTTTGAACAGTGGGCAGAAATCCGGAATAGCCTGCCTGAAGGCATTCGTATTGTGACGGAAGCAGGGAATGCTTTCGGCACTGAATTCACTGGCTTCACTGTTTTTGAAGGACCGTTCAAAGCATTTGGTGAGCTAATGGCCATATTGGAACAAAACGCGGGAGCGCTTGTTGAGAAGACTCACACAATAATCGGCACAAAAGGCTTGTTTCATCCCTCTTTTGACATCAAAAGGATAGTGTCGAAGCGTCCAATTGATTGAGTTTCCTTCGTCTATGTCATTGCCGCAGTAGCCCCCTTTTTAGAGGGTTATTCTGCGAAGACAGATAGTAAGATACGCGCCGAGGAATGCATTTGTCGTACCAGATATCGAGAAAGACAGCCATAGTCTTGACAATAGCCCTTGTTGCTGGCGTTGTGATGTATAATATCGCCCCTATGGATATACGTCCTGGTGACTATCAAGCCACTTTGACTGTGGATGCACCTGGAATCTCTCTGGAGCACTCTATACCTATCGAGGTAGTGGAAAGCGGTGAAATCCAAGAAACAACTGTGTTTTTGAGCGGAGATTCTACAAATCTAACTGTGCTTGCCAGGAACGTTTTGCCAATAAACACCGACACGCCGTTCCGTTTCGTGGTTGAATATTCGGGCGAGTCAATGAAAGCAAGTGATATCCTTGTTCGGATAACCAACAATGCCGGATACAATCAAACAGTGAGGCCAACTTTGCAACAGGATCAAGAATTCATTATAGAACATCAACCACTCGTTCACTCAAAAGCAGCCGTCGCGATTCTTACAGTTGTAGGAATTCTCTGGTTTACTGAAGGTATTAGCCTTGTAGCCACCTCGATAATGATTCCAGTGATGGTGATTTTAGCCAACATCAGAACTCCTACAGAAGCACTGAATCCATTCTTTGATCCTGCTGTGGCGCTCATTCTGGGTGGGTTCTTGATTGGCCGGGCACTAAGCAAATATGAGCTTGACAAACGCCTTGCTCTGATGATTCTCTCTAGGAGTGCAGGGAGTGGTTCAACTTTGATATTGACCATAATGGGTGTGAGTGCTTTCTTGTCGATGTGGATTAGCAATACCGCTTCCGCTGCAATCATGATTCCCATTGCGATTGCCGTTATCTCCAAGATTGAGAATAAGGAAACTCGGGATAAATATGGGAAAGTGCTCGTTTTGGCTGTTGCTTATTCAGCCACTGTTGGTGGTGTAGGTAGTCTTGTTGGTTCTCCTCCCAATCCTCTCGCAGCAACATACATCAATTCGTTTCTCGGCATTGAGTTCAGCTTCATTGATTGGATTCCGTATGGACTGCCAGTTGTTATTATCATGCTTCCGATTATTTGGCAATGGTTGATGTTTCGTTTTGACTTACCAAAGGACATCGAAGAAATCCAGAATCTGAAGACAGTATCAAAGAAGGAATACCTCCGACTCGGACCGATGTCTACTCAGCAGAAGCTTGTTGTATCCGTTTTCTCTGGAGTGGTCGTCTTCTGGCTTACTGAACAGCTGCCAGACATCATTGCCAATGCTATTGGCTGGCCCGGTCATGGGATATCTAGTTCTGTCATCGCCCTGGGTGGAGGCCTCTTACTACTCGTTCTGGGGCTTCTCGATGAAAAGGATGTCTCACATGAGCTAAGCTGGTCTTCTCTCCTGATTCTAGGCAGTGGCATTGTACTTGGTGGTGCTATGATTGATACCGGCCTTTCAACTTACATTGCGACACAAATGGGTGCATTGGGTGCATTACCTCAGTTGTTAGTGATTATTATCATAGGCGCGGTTGCAATAATCGTGACGATGATTGCTTCCAATACTGGGTCTGCAGTGATTCTCATTCCTATTGCAATCCCCTTGGCAACAGGACTTGGTATAGATCCCTTGCTGATTACAATGGTGATTGCTATTGCAGTCTCGATGGACTTTGCTCTCCCCACAGGTACCCCTCCTTCAACCATCGCGTATAGCACAGGCAAAGTTGAGATGCGAGAGATGGTGACGACTGGTGTTATCGTGGATCTGATCTCTTTGCTTGTTGTGACAGTGATTGTTGTCTATCTGTGGTCATTCATGGGTTTGGTAGTACTATGACATCGCATCAGTTTTAAAGCAATATTCGTAGTGAATCGAACTAGGTGACAATGATGAACTGGATTACCAAGATGGTACAAGGAAACCCAGATGAATTCTCCCACGCACAGCTGGTTAAATATGGATTAGGAACTCACCCGGGTCCAAGAGCTCAATTACGATTCACTAGCAAGAAGATATGGTTCAAAGGCGATTTGGGTACAGAGAAGATTTTCCTCAGAGCGTATTTCAAGGGTGTACCAGAAGGCGGCCAGAAGGTCAATGGCTATGTTGTCACCTACGATAACAGGCAAGACGATTTTGACCAAATCACCGCGCCTTTGATCTTCAATGAAACATCAGGTAAGACCGCCACCAAATACAAAGCATCATTCAAAGAGGTTGTTCCTCTTGCCCATCTCAAGGAGCTGATGGACGTAGACGGACCAACTACCTTCTTCATGCTTTCAATCAAGCCCAAGAGTGATGGGAAACCCTTCAAAATAGACATCAAGAAACGGTTCCCCAAAGGCAGAAAGCGTACTAAAGATGAAAAAGCACCCAATTTTGTCAAGGGGAGTTTGAAGCACACTCCTGAACTGCGCAATTATCTACTTGAAGAGCTGGTTCCTGAGATGGCGGATGAAATCCCGGATGATGTTGGGAAGGTCAAGCTTGACATGGACATAGTTATCGAAGATATCGACATCCCAAAGGATCCCGATATGAGCTTCGCGGAGAAGAGAAAAACTGCAAAGAAATCCGGAAAGCTGGCCAGAACTATTACTGTCGATGGTGAGGATCATATCTTCGAAACTGAGTTCTATGCATAGAGTCTTCCACTTCAACCGTGATGTTTAAATTTGCTCCACCTTGGATTTGCACTAGAAAAAAGCGAGGATGCCAAAAGAAATGCAGGATTGGACTGACTGGTTTAGCTGGATTGAACAAATCACCTTGGAAGGATCATTCATCTACATATCGATTCTATTCTTTGTTCTGGGGTTGTTTTCTTTTGGATGGCTCGCTGTACATATTGAACATGGGCGGCATTTCTCAAACTCTAGGGTATTCTTTGCTACTGTTCTAGGTTCAATCTTCCTTGGTTTCGGATTTCATTTTCTATTGCTTGCCTATGGTCTCTAATAGCCAATTCTGGTTCTCTCTCCTCACCAAGAATCTGGCCTTTCGAAAAACATCGAAAATTGAATCGTTATTCTTCTAACCCCTTGGATATAAACGCAAAACATCTATTTATTAAATCTCCAACAAAATCTCTGTCTTGGTTCCGATGCGTTACGCTAGATGCCAAACAGAGGTTGTTTAATTGCTGATTGACCCCGAGATGGAGAAGGTTGCGGTAAAGAGTCGTAGGAGGCTGGTAGATGAATTTCGAGAACGTTATGCAACCCTTCAGCGAAATGTAAATCGCATTCCAATAGACCAAGCACGGACTACTGCAGAAGAATTGAGTTGTCCTCTCCAGATTGCCATGGTTGCGCTTTATTTCCACATGGAAGGCATCGTTCAGCGCAAAGAAGCAATTCGATTGCTGACCAACGAATTGAACAGAAGAGCGGAGGTAGGTACAGAAGTTCCGAATCTGCCTGGCAATGTGATGGATTTTGCCCTTTCTGAGGGACGGTGGATTCAGCATATCTATGATACTTTCAGCAAAAACATTGAACGCAAAGTCCGTAAGCTAGTCAATCTGGAAAACACGTTAAAAGACGAATCACCCACCGTTGAGAAAGTGATTTCTGTTTTGAAACGGAGGGCTGAAATCGCAGAGGCTTACATAATGCCCATTCTTGAGACATGGGTCCAAGAGCATCCGCGATCCAATGCCTATGATGCACTCATGGCTTTTGCTCCAGCAATTACGAAGTGGAGACCAGCTACTATCGAAGGAAAATTGGCGTTCAAATGTAGACAGACTCAAGCATTTTTTAGAAAGCTCCATCATGCCCTTCAACCAATCTCGGATTCTGCAACAATTGATGTTTCTGTTGACAAGATTCTGGGATTGATTGAACGATTGGATGTAGACTTCCGCGACATGGAACTTGTTGCCACATCTCATCTCCTTCTCCATATGGTTCCCCGTCCATTATCACGGGGCGATCGTTCAAGTTACATATCTAAGGGAACCTCGAGCAGAAGGGGTGGAAAAAGCGAACCAGACATGGAAGGGCCAGTTGATTACCTTGAGCGCGATGTACGCCTTACTAAACGTCGTCCTCCAGATGAGCAAAAGGAATATCTCATGGAGAAGATTAATCGGGTTCTTCGAGTACTAAGGCACTTTGGAAAATCATCATTTGAAGCTCTAAAAGAGTGTTTGGTCGAGTTGAATAGCCGGCTGGGGATAGATAGGGATTTGGAACCAGTTCTTGAAACCACAAAACAGAAAATTGATGGGGTATCAGCAGATAAACAAGAAACTATTGCGGTCAAGACCGTTTTTGATTTTCTGCAAGAGGATTTCCTATCTGGTGGAGATAAAGATTGAAGTCACCGACACCTATGTACTGGCTACTGGATGTAGAAGCTTATGACTTTGATGTAGGGGTTTTTGATGGAGCTAAGATTGCCGGCAAGGCTCTTATTGTATCTCGTCAGCTTTGGTCTGTCATACGTGGTGAAGAAGTATTTTCTGCTCTTATTGGACCCGGCATGTTCAAAGGAAAAGCTGTTGAAGGAAAGCGAACTGTAGAACTACTTGAGCCGCTTAGTGCTCTCATTTTCAATCCTTCAGAACTTCGCCCTGATAGACCCGTTCCTCTAGTGGATATTATCTCTCCTGAGGTTATCGATCCCTTGGGCCAGTCAGAGAGCGAGGAAATTGTGACCATGATAAAGAAACTCCTTGTTGAAAAAGGAAATGTCCTTCCGGTTGGTGCCATAGCTACCGTGAAAGGGGAGAGTATGATTCCCTCGACTGTACATTATGATGAAAAGCTGAAGAAACTATCTGTACGGCATGTTTCAGGAACAACAAGGGCGCGTTTCATTCTGGGCGGTACCAATTCCCCACTCTATAAGCCCTTTTCTGAAAGTTTCCAGAAACTAAGATACAGTGAACCTGAGGAATCTGGAATCCTTTCAACTACATTGGGGAAGTTCTTAGACTTCAAAAGGGACGACTTCTTGGATAATTGGATTATTGTTGAAAAAACAGATCAAGGTTCTGGGAATGGATATGAAGACGTACGGGAAGAGTACCTTCGAGCATACGAAGAAATGGAAAAAAACAAGGAATCTTTCATTTTTGATTAGGGACCAAACCACAAGAGTCTTTTCTACAACTCTAGGGACTTGACCTGAGGTATCCATTCTGGAAGTTGCAGCTGCAGATATCCGGGAGAGACTGGAGAAGTCTTATGCAATGGTCCTGCGAGAAACTAAACAAGAGTGGACTCTCCGTGTCGAAATCTTTTCGGATGTTCTAAGAGATAGGCAGCTTGCTTCTTTTGCGGGTCGAATTGAATTTGGACACAAACAATCCGGCCTTCTCGAAATACGAAAGTCTTGGTTCGTAAAATACAATAAACCAGTCTATATTAGACCCAAGAATTTTCGAGATATACTTCGAAAAGCTGAGCATATCATCCTCCCGCGGCAGCAGGAACCTTCGTTTGTTTCTCAACTTGAAGACTACCTTGACAGAATACAGGCGCCAGCACCGAAAACTGTTCCTGTGTGTGAAAACTGCCTTCGTGAAAAGCGGCTCACGATTCTGTCAAGAAGAAATGCTGTGAAAACTTCTGCTGAACAGGTCATGTGTCTCGCCTGTGCAGGAAAAGAGTTGAAATTAGATATTAGCAGCCTTGGAATCGACCTCTCAAAGCGGATGGAACAGTATCTTCAGAATAGGTTGGCCCAAACGAAATCCGTTCCTGATATTGTTAAAATGATGTCGCCTGGCTTTGATCCTTCCAGTGATCCAAGTATCACCAAGGTTGACGAATTGGAAGCTGGGGAGGTGGTTGAGGGTAGATCCATCGATAACCTACCAATTCCTAACAAGCTCAAGGGTGTGCTCAAGCGAGAAGACCTCACCAAGCTTCTTCCGGTTCAGGAGATTGCTGTGCGAGCCGGATTATTTGACGATACGGATATGATGATTGTTTCTTCCACTTCTTCAGGGAAAACCCTAATCGGAGAGCTTGCGGGTATTCCCAAGGCGCTTGAAGGAAAGAAAATGCTCTATCTTTCACCTCTGGTTGCACTTACCAACGAGAAATATGAGCGGTTCAAGCGAAGATATCGTCAATTGGGTTTGCGAGTTGGTATCCGAGTAGGTATGTCAAGGATTGAAGTTGGCGATGAAGGAAAGGTCATAGTGGATACGGACGTAACAAAAGCAGATGTTGTTTCCGCCACCTATGAAGCACTGGATTTGATTCTTCGTTCGGGCGAGGCTAACCAGCTGGGTGACATTGGTACTATTATCATCGATGAGATACAGAATCTTGCTGCTCCCGAAAGAGGGCCTGAACTGGATGGACTGCTGAACCGCCTTGAAATGTATGCACCGGATGCCCAGAAACTGGCGCTTTCTGCAACAGTGGGAGCACCCTCTAATCTTGCGGAGGAACTCAGGTTGAAACTGGTGGAGTATACTGGGCGGCCAGTTCCTCTAGAACGGCACCTTGTATTTGCTACAGATGACAAAGACAAATGGCGAATTGTCAGGCGTCTTGTATCCAGCGAGTTTCGCACAACAAGCAGTGCAGGCAAAAAAGGGCAATCTATAGTGTTCACGTTTTCACGGAGAAGGTGTCATAGAATATCGGACTGGCTCAATGAACACGGGGTTTCTTCAGCAGTATATCAC
>WJIL01000082.1 GCA_014730275.1 Candidatus Lokiarchaeota archaeon
ATACCAAGTTACTGAATCGACAGCCACGCCCGAGGTATTTCAGATTGAATCCCAAATAACAATCAATCAAACCCGATTGGTTCCTATTTCAATCCATGTTCCTGAATCCGGAGGTACAACATATTCAGCAGACATTCTCTTCAATTCTACTGAATTCGGTTCAACAAGTCTCAGTTTATCGTTCACAGCCAGTGAGCCAATAGCACGAGTTGCTTTTGACATATCTCATAGTGCATGGGACATAGACACGTATTATGGCCAGTTCAGAGAATTGTATGAGTATCTCACCGCCAACGGCTATTCTGTTCAGGAAATCAGAGACCGCTCCAAAATCACCGAGGGTTATCTGGCGCTGTTCGATGGAATACTCGTTCTGGACCCCTGTGTATGGGATATAAACCAGACAATTCCCTCAACTCCTGAGCCGTTCTCGCTTCCATTCACCAGCAGTGAAATTCAGGCGTATGAGGGCTATGTTGATTCAGGTGGAGGAATATTTGTCGCTACCCTCTCCAATTCAAGTACAGATGTTGAGTCAGTGAATGAATTTCTGAATTGGACTGGTTTCAGCCTCAGCTTTTCAGCCATAGATCATTCGGGTGAAACTGCGCTCATAACTAGTATTCAGAGCCATCCGATCACTGATGGGGTAATGAGTTTTGATTATGAAGGAGCTAGGGTAAATGCTCCAGCTGAAGCTACCATATTGGCGGATTACTTCGGAAGTCCCGTTCTTGGAATCCGAGAGATGGGGGCAAATGGAAGAGTTGTAGTTACAGGCACCAACTTCTTCATAGACAACTGGGCTCTTGCTGGTGAATATCAATCATCCAGCAATGGTGTGCTCGCACTTGGCATTGTATCGTGGATCACCAACCAAATATGAAAGAAGAAACGCAAGGTGTTTGATAACACACCTTGATTGCTTTGTCTTTCAGACTTAAAAGGGCGCGTGCGTAATTTTAGGTACCAAAAAAATACCGAGTCGAAACGGATGTGCTGGTGGCTTGAGGTTTTCTTGGGCCGCCAGCTGAAAATCCAATTCCTGCTTTTTCTTTAGGTATATCCGGATGGGATTTACATCATTTGTAGAATCCTACATAGGAGAAAAACAAAACATAGACATATGCTATCACCAGATTTAACTCTTGGATGCAATCCAAGCCTAGTAGGAGACTATGACGTTGAAACGGGTTACGAAGGGATCCTACGCCGTTCTATTTGCCTGTGTTCTGGCCCATTTTTTCAACCATCTTTATACTGGTGTTCTCTCCCCGTTTCTACCCGTTATTCGAGATGAGCTTTCACTTAATCTGACGGAGGTGGGCATTGTAACAAGCGCGTCAGTCGTAACAATGACAACAGCACATCTTGGAGTGGGATACTTGGGCGACAGAGGTTGGCGAGACATTTTTATCCCTGCCAGCGTGTTGTTGACAGCATTCACGATTCTACTGACAAGCATCTCTGTTGGTTTCCTCATGCTGGCTCTTACCCAAGTACTGTTGGGACTTGCAGCATCGGGGTATCACCCAAGTGCCTTTCCAGCTCTTACAGAGAATTTCCCGGATGACACGCGCGCTCAAGCAACAGGTATTCAAGCAATAGGTGGCTTGATTGGAATGGCACTCATACCTTTGTTGGGAGTAACACTGCTTGTTTATCTAGGGGGCTGGAGAGAATCGCTGGGCCTTTTGGGAAGTATTGGCATCATAACAGGAATCCCCGTCATTTTCCTGATGCGGTATTCGAGAAGAAACACAGTAGAAGAGTTCACTAAAGAAAACAAGAAGACAGGTACAAAGGGGTGGACTAAGGGATTCGTTCTGGGTATCTTCTATATGGCCCTTCGGGGCATGGCCTTCAGATGTACAACTCTTCTGATGCCTTTGTATCTAGTAGAGACCTACGGTTACGAGCCACTATGGGCGGGTTCACTGACTACAGTCATGTTGACTTCTGGCATTTTTGCTGAGCTGATTGCGGGGCCACTATCCGACAGAACAGGAAAGAGAGCTATTTTCATGATGTTTTCTACGGGAGTTTCAGCAGTGGCTATTTTCAGCTTGAATCTGACGCTCAGCCCAATCATGCTGATAGTGGTGTTGATTGTGCTTGGCTTTGCGTATTACTTCGGTGTTCCTCCTAATACCGCATTCCTAACAGAGGTCAGTCCGGAAGATACACAAGGTTTGGCATTCGGACTCCTTTTCTCATTGGGCGCGATCCCGGGTGCGATATCACCCATCATATTTGGCATCATTGGGGATCTCTACGGTCTACCCGCATCAATCACATACCTAGTCATAGCGACAACCTTGGCTACAATTGTTGCGCTGTTTCTCCGCGATCTCAAGAAACCATCTGTAAAGGCAACAGGAGCCTTGGAATCAAGAGCTGAGACTGCATAATGATTAAGGAATTTCAGCAAATGTTAGATTATCACATCCATCCTAATTTCTCAATTGATGCGCAAGGTACCGTTGAGAGTTTCTGTGAAGCAGCTATTGAGAAAGGGCTCCGACACATCTGTTTTACAACTCATGTAGACACAGATCCCTACAGAAAGGATGGAATGGTCAAAGTTGGGAAGGAGAAGATACCGACAACTGAAGATGCATGGCTTCAGCCATACGTGGCCGCAATTAGAGATGCAGCGCGATCCTATGAGCATAGAGACTTAGAGGTTTGTTTAGGTGTCGAAGTGGATTATTATCCTGGCTTTCATGGGCATCTTCCCAAAAGCTTCTTCCGAGTCGACTGGGACTACGTTCTAGGCGCAGTACATCTCTTGGAGCACAAGGCACTTTCCTTGGAAGATGAAGCAATGGACTTGTTTCAGAACCATTCAATCAATGAGCTTGCTAATGTATACTATCGGACACTTGTGGAATGTATTGAATCAGGTTACTTCGACATCGTTGCACACATCGATATCTATCGGCGGTACGGGGGGAATTTCTACAATGAAGATATTCGGAGCATTTGGAAGAATCATGTTTCTGAACTCGCAAATGCTATGCGTAATGGAGGAGTAGGTTTTGAAATCAATACTTCATCATTAAGAACTGGTCTTTCTGAAACTATGCCTGTCAGAGATATGGTTGCGCATCTACACGAAGAGGGTATTGATATCGTAACAGTAGGATCAGATGCACATACTCCCCAGCATGTGGGATATGAGATTTCCACTGCGCTTGAAATGCTCAAAGAAATAGGATATGAAGAAGTCACGTTGTTTAGAAAGCGAAAACCTGTCGGTATTCAGATTAAATAGACACATGTACTTGATTCACAGACAAATTTCCCTCGTGAATCACAGTAAATAGCTGTAAATGACCAATCAACATAACTCCATCAATCGAAGGACAAAGCCAAAAAGGACGCCGTAACTGTTTAACAGTGAGGTTATCCTATGGAAAACAAGAAATCTTTTCTTCTATGTCTCCTTGGTGGGTTACTTCTCATCATTACAAGTGCAACAGGTAGCATAGGCTATTTCGCCATGCTTGAACAACTGCACGCAGTACCAGAGCTACAGGAGATTATGTGGCTGGTTGACATCCTTCTGAATGTATTGACATACATAGCAGGTCTCGGTGGGATTGGTGTGATTATCGGAGGGTATCTGCTAACTACCGAGAGAGTCGGAACAGGCAAATTCATTGTGGGAATCGCCGCCGGGACGTCATTAATTGGAGTGCTCATTGACCTAGGCAAGATGCTCTACTTCGCTGGGCTTAATGTTGTGATAGACTTCCTGTTAATCGTTGCGCAGTCCATTGGCTGGATTGGTATCATACTCACTATTGCTGGACGTCAGTCTGCTAGCACTCCGGAGTAAAGCAGAATTATTCAGCAGAAATCGGCGATTAGCAAAGAGATGATTCGCGATTGAATGAAGAGATAGAGGATCAACTCGCAGAAGCTGTCAGCCTTATCAACTCAGAACTATATGAGAAGGCAATCAACCTCCTGCGAGATTTGGTTGAAGAGCATCCAGATTCGTTAGAAGGATGGTATAATCTTGGCATTGCACTGGCCAGGGACGGCAAGCTTGATGAAGCAGAAGAAGCGTACGATGAAGCTCTTGCTATTGACAATCAGATATTTGAAATCTGGTTCAACAAGGGTAATGTGCTATATGAACTGGGGGACTTCGAAAAAGCCAAGGAATGCTACGAAAAGGCCCTGGAACTCGATCCAGATGACGCAGAAGCATGGAACAATCTGGGGAATACATATTCAAGATTGACAGAGGGGCAGAAAGCAATTGAAGCATACACCAAAGCTGTAGCCCTACGTCCTAATTATGCTGAAGCTCTCTACAACAAGGCCAATGCTCATTTCATTGAACATGAAGATGAACATGCAATTGCATATGCAGAAACAGCAATGCAGCTTGACCCTTCACTCGCATCACATGTGAATCAATGGTTACCAGTTGCAAGAGACAGACTTGAAGCTGAAGAGCATCACGAGAAATACAAGAAAGAAAAGAAGGATTCTGAGCTGTTAGATGCCACAAATGGCGGCAGCGAAGACGATTAACATAGAATAGACGTTGTTCAAAAGAGTATTAACGATGGGAACAGAATCTCGGTAGGTGCGCAAATTGGGAAAAAACAAGCAAGGCATCTTGGACAAAACATGGACACGAGGGTCTCTAGCAGCTGCTGCAGCTGTTTTCTTTGGAGGAATCACAATAGCTTGGCTTTCCGGTCAGGGATTCCTAGGGGATTCAGCACCCAACCCGGGAGTTATACTTGGCCTAAGCATCATGCTATCCACGGTGCTTGTGTGTTGTGTGACATCAGGAATGATTACGAGATTACTCACAAAGATGCCTGAATATCACGAGATGGAACTTCAATTTGACAAAGCAATGACCCATTATGAAGAAGAGGAATGGGACAAAGCCCTAGCAGAATTCAACGAGCTTCTTGAACCCGACATGGATCATAAAAGGGCCCTGTACTATGCAGCCCGCTGCCATGAACGGAAAGATAACTGGGAGAAAGTGAAGGAATACTGTAAGCACTATCTCGACATGCAACCTGATGATAAGGAAGTTTGGGAATTGCTCGCTTTGGCACATAAACGCCTTTTCGAATATGAAGAGGCAGAAGAAGCAAGGAACAGAGCAGAAAAGCTGGGATAGCAAAGACACGGGAACATTCAACGCTGTCAAGCAAAGCATATCAAGGGTTATACAACACATCGAATAGAGGAGTAGAGAAATTGGATTCAAAAGAGTGGAGCAGAGTCGATGTATCCGAAAAGAAGGTTTCGCTGAGCACCGAAGACATTGCCTTTGAATGGGATATACAAAGTGGTTCCTTTAGCCTTCTTGATTCCAAGGGAGGAGAGTATCTCAAGGATTGTCAGTTCCAGATATGTCTAGGGGTTAGGACAATCAATTCATCCGACCTCAAGTACGTTTCTATGGACACCCTTGCTATAACCAATAAGAATCAGGTAGACAAGGTCCTTATTCTTTCTCTTCAGGATCCAAAGGCGTCACATGACATACGGTTCAAAGTAATTGCAATGAAAGAACTGGCCGGATTCACATTCACCGTGCAATTGATCAACAAAGGCCAACAGCCATTGAAACTTGAATCTATTTCTCCACTATGGACAAAGTCTCCCATCTTAATAGGAGAGGATTTGGAGAATCTCATATACTTCCAAAACGGTTTTCATTCGTGGGAACTGAGTCGAGCTCAGCCACTTAAGGGAGAATCGAATATCAGTCACTTCTACTCTGTTCTAACAAACGAAGTCGATAACTCGAATATTCTTTTTGGTTTCTCGACGATGGACCGGCAACTCACTACAGTCTCATATGAAACAGAGGGAGAACAACTGGATAGGGTGACAACAACCTGTGCTCTTGATGGTATCTCATTGGCACCCGGGAAGAGTGTTGTATCTGAAGAAATGACGGTCATTATTTCAGCCGACGGAGTGAAAGCACTGACACAATATGCAGACCTCACAGCCAGACGAATGGATGCCATTCTATGCGATGAAGTTCCAGCAGGATGGTGCAGCTGGTATTTCTATTACACTATGCCAGACGAAGAAGAAATCCTAGAAAACACACGATTCCTCCACAAAAGATTCCCAGAATCTGTCAAATGGATTCAACTTGACGATGGTTACCAAAAGGCTGTAGGAGACTGGGAATCAAACGATAGATTCCCCAGAGGCTTGGATTATCTCGTTGAAGAAATCGAGAAGAAAGGCTTTAAGGCCGGTATTTGGACAGCGCCATTCATTGCTACTGAGCATTCTGAGCTCTTTAAGGAGCATCCAGATTGGTTTCTTGCCGAAGAAGGGGATGAACCAAAAGTCATTGATAACAATCCGTTATGGCTTGGGGAATACTATGCGTTGGACCTTTCAAATCCCGAGGTCATTAAGCACATCAAATCACTGTTCAAGCATCTGAAATCATTGGGTTATGAGTACTTCAAGATTGATTTTCTATATCATGCCACTGAAGAAGCAAAGAGATTCGATGAATCAATTACCAGAGCTGAGGCATTTCGTAACGGAATCGAGGCAATCCGAGACAGTGTCGGGAATGATCTAATTCTAGGTTGTGGTGCGCCCCTCGGGCCCTGTATAGGAATAACTGATGCTATGCGGATTGGAACGGATATTGCCACATCGTGGAGGCTGGATTGGGGCGGAGGTGTATACGAATGTGCTGTCAATACGATGACCAGGGCACCCCTGCATAACCGCTGGTGGACAAATGATCCTGATTGCTTGTTAGTAAGGCAGGAAGATAATGAGCTAACGCTTGACGAAGTCAGACTATGGGCATCGGTTATTGCCCTCAGTGGAGGGGCTTTCCTTCTCAGCGATCGCATGATGGAGGTTTCAGAGGAGAGGCTTTGGCTTGTTGACAAGTTACTGCCAGTGTATCCGGAAGGAGCCCTATCTCCTGATTCATTGACCAACCCAGAACCAAGTATATTCTTTCTCCCTGTAGAAAATGAAACCGGGGAGTGGGTTGTTCTTGGACTTTTCAACCTTGGTGAGGAGCCTATCGACGTTGAGGTTAAGCTTGCAGACCTAGGCCTAGACCAAGGAGAGAGTCATCATATCTTTGATTTTTGGGATGAGAAGTACGTTGATGAAGTCAATGACGGTATTGTAGTATCCGATCTTGAGCCGCATGTTTGTAAACTCTACAGCATACGACCAGCAAAGGACAGGCCCTGTCTTCTATCTACAAGTATCCATTTCACTCAAGGAGCCTGTGATATCCAAAGCGAAAGATGGGATGAAGGCTCAAATGAGCTGACGTTGGTGGTTTGCAAGGCAACTAACCACCCAGAAGGCATCTACTTCTACTTCTCAGAAGCATGGAACATCCAGCAAGTCTCTGTTAATGGCGAAATCCATACCCACAAAAAGCATTCTCCTAATGTCGGAAGCATACGAAAACGATTCAAGGAGGATGATGAAGTCAAGGTCGTGTTTTCAGAGTAGTGAGGAATTCATTGCTCATCTATCTGGCCAGATAGCTTCTTAGTCCGCGTTACTCTAGATTATCCTATTCCTTAGCTTGCCTATGCCTTCAATGTAGAGCTCTACTTCGTCACCCGGCTCCAAGAACTCCGGTGGATCACGCGCAAAACCAACACCAGAAGGCGTTCCAGTAGCAATAACATCTCCAGCTTCCAGAGTAAAAGACTTCGAGAGATAGGATACAATCTCCGGCACACTAAAGAGCAGATTTGCAGTGGTTGATTCCTGCTTCGTAATCCCATTTACCTTGGTGTACATCTCAAGATTGTCTGCTTTACCAAGCTCTTCCGTGGTAACGATACATGGACCCATCGGACAAAGGCCGTCCAAGGACTTGCCTCGAATCCACTGTCCATCATCGTTCTGCAAATCCCGGGCACTCAAATCGTTGATTATGGTATACCCCGCAACGTAATCGAGTGCATCGTCTTCAGTGACATTCTTACAATTCGTTCCAATCACGATTCCCATCTCTACTTCCCAGTCGAGCTGGGTCGTGACTTGAGGTATAGGAATCTCCTCATCTGGATTAACGACACTTGAAGGAAACTTGGCGAATATAACTGGAAAATCGGGAACCTCTCGCCCCGTCTCTTCGATATGATCCTTGTAATTGAGCCCGAGAGCAACAATTTTTCCAGGTCTGTCTATGGGGGCTCGATATTCTATGTCATCCCAAGAAATCAGAGTGGGTCTTTCCCCTTCAGCAAGTTCATCATATCTTCGTTCTATTTCACGAACTTTTTCAACCCCAGAGTCCATCTTCAGCAAGTCAATCATCTTGCTCGGGAATTGTTCATCTGTAAGCTGATTATCATCGTCAATAAGAGAGGCAGCCATAGGCAAATCTAGAATGCCGTCATCTAGCTCCAATCCGATTGAAAAAGCACCACTTTGGGAGAAAGTCACAAGCCTCATGAGGTAGTGAGAACGACAGCTTCATTTATCCGTACTGGTAGACAGAAATGAACCGGTGTGTATTTTGGGGAAGAAAAATCGCTCGCTGGACGAGATTCCTGATGAAGTTTTCGTGCCGTTAGGTCGTCGTGGCATGGAAGCTATCCCACTCAAAGAGTGTACATATGCTTGTGATGGAGACGAACTGGAATTGCTAGATGTTAGCAAGGAACCAGAGGAAATCACGGGGCATAGTGTGGAAATAGTCATAGAGGATTGGCTTGTCAAATGTAAGAAATGCGATAGACCATTCACCATTCGATGCAAGAACCGATATGTAGATGGTGAAAGAGTCGACACTCTTGTCAATCTCTTGGATGACAAGGGAAATGATCTCGGATGGCTTGGCAATTATTGAACTAGCTGGATCCAGAAGAGAATTGGTAAGAAAACACTATAAGCAGATATCGCAATTCAAGCGACAAGCGTCACCTAGGAGCTAATTTCATGAACATTATGGTCTTTCTTGTTATATCGTTGATAGTACATGCCATCCCACTATCGCTTAGCAGTGAGATGTTTCAATTTCGCATGCTGATACGGTGGCTTCCGCTTCGCATAGTGTGGGGTACAGTTGCATGGGTAATCAGTACCATATTCCTACAACTCGTCTTGCCCTGGGCTGTTTTGTTTCTCCTTCCAAGTGTGAGCCTTCTATTCTTGGTCGCTAGTGGTCTTCGTCCTGGAAACATCAAATACATGATACAGGAAGGGAAAGCACCAACTATTTGCCTCGCCATCATCTTTCTTATGATCACACCCGGTTTTGCCGGCGTCATCTCATGGACTTCAGATGTTTCTAATGCAGAGTCCTTCGATGAACTAATTGTTGAGACTGATGAGCCATTGTTTTCAGATCCGATTCCGGACAATATGGTCAGACTTGTCACAAGCCAATATGCAAGATTTGTTGCAAGCCAGTACTTAGCAACCATAGGATCGGAAGTTGAGATATCCGCTGCTCATATAACCACAAAGGATGGGCGCCTAGTATGGGTGTGCGTGGTTGTTCCTACAAACGTTTTAGCAGAGAATCAGATCAAGGCTTTGATAGTTGTCGATGCCAATAGTCCTTCGGAGGTCGAATTGATAACAGATGTTAGCCTTCCTGTTGGTGAAGGTTTGTTCTGGGATAAAGCAATCCGCTTTGGCAACTATATGAATGACATGACGCAAGCTTACGAATACAGCTACCCCACCTGGTCGCCCAACGGGGATTTGGTGTACATCCAGACGCGAACACAACTGGGCTGGGACTTTGTAGAACGGCCATTGGGGCCAAAGCTTTACTTCGAGAACGGCACAGTCATTGCATATCCATCGGTTGAGGAAACCCCTAGCTGGGTGACTCAGGCTTACAGCGAGGAATGGCTTGAAAGACAAATAGGGCGATGGGGAGGATACAGACGTGGTGATGGTTTTGATCTCTTTGCCGGAGGGTTCCTTTGGGCTATACCGCCTTCAAATGATAGACTGGAAATGACCGAGGATACCCGCTACATAGTCAATCCGTCAACCAATCGAGTGGAAGGTTTTGTTGCTGTTAATCCGCCAAGCGCTTCTGACTTGTCCTTGAGCGGAGTATTTAGAGCAACTCCTGATGGGATTTATCTCCATGATTTGCGTGAGGAGGGTTTCATAAGCGGAGTAGCAGCAGTTAATGAAATTATCAAGAGTCTGCAGGAACCATCTTCTGGAGATTACTTCGGTGCCATGCCGTTAATCTATCCAGTTCAAATCAACGAAACCGAGACTCGGTACGCCTGGTACTGCCCGATATATTGGGCGGATGGTTATTACGACGATGATGAATGGCAGGTCTCAGACATCAGGCTTCATGCACTGGCCCTAGTTGATGCTGCAGAAGAAACAAAATCATATCTCCAATTATCAGGCGGGTCGACTGTGGGTGAGGGTTTGGTCCAAGCTGCCAGAGAAGGATATATCGACGCTATGGGCGGGACTGTAGAAGAAGAATCGCAGGGAATGTTCAACTTAACTGCAACAATCATGAACAGGACACAATACGTTCAAGATGGCGATACTCATATTGTATTGGGTACATCAAACTCAACCTATGCATGGATTGAAGGTACAAAAGATTGGATGGATCTAGATTCTTGGTATGCATTACTCAATGCGGATGTCGGAGATTCCTTCGTGGCCACCATCAACATAGTCGGAGAACAACAGAGAATTACTGCGTTCTCCATAGAGTAATATGACCAAAAGGCCGGTTACTCGCCGGCCATCTTTTTCTTCAGACTGCGGTACTTGTTCTTTATTGCACCCCAGATTCTTTGAGTCCTTGACATGCCAGCATTAGTGTGCATCGGGCATTGATCCCCAAGAGGACATTGATCACTGAAACCACCGTACTCGTGCATCGCCTCAGGTAGTCTCGATTCCACGAGTTCCTTTTCGAATCTGTTCATCACATCTCCGGAGACAGCAGTCCAGTCAACGCTAGCGAATTGCTCTTCATGCAACGCTTCTTGAACAACCTCGAAAACTCGCTGTGCAACATCTTCCCGATCCTTCGATAGGCCGACGACAATGGAATGGCCTTCAGGCGTAGTTTTTGTGAAACGCATGTCCGTTGGGCCCATCTTCACAGCATCCAGTGTCAAATCCTTAGAAATCGTGGATGGGATTGTCTCAAGTGCAGACAAGAACCCGGTCAAAAGCTCCGGATCCTTCATCGATGTCTTGCAGAAGCTCCCAAAGCACTTGCTATAGATAGGAAGACCTGCCTCGGTGTATACCATTAGATATTCAACCTTGACCATCTTGTATCTTCTCCGTTGACTTAGAACTCATCCCACCTTACTGGCGGGACCTCAAATATCTTGTTACAGTGACGAGAACAGTTGGAAAAACAAGCCTACTGATCAAGGCTCTCTCTGAAGACCTCCCGCTGTATTAGGAATCGAAGAATCTCTGCAGTTCCGCCACCAATTGTCATCAGTCTGGCATCACGGAGAAATCGTTCAATGGGATATTCGGTGGTATATCCTGCACCACCTAGAACCTGCAATGCGCTATTTGTTATTTCTATGGCAGCCTCCGTGGTGTATAGCTTAGCTATGGCTGCTTCTTTAGTTATCTTCATGCCTTGGTCGTACATACGTGCTGCAGTAAGAGTCAAAGCCCTGCCCGCTTCAAGTTTCATCGCCATGTCAGCAATCTTGAAACTGATTCCTTCAAACAACCTGATTTTCCGCCCGAATTGTTCTCTTTCATCTGAATATTTCACTGCCACTTCGTAGGGTGTACGACCATAGCCAATAGCTTCACCAGCAATAGCTGTTCGTTCGCTATCTAGCTCATCCATAAGAATAGTGAAGCCTTGCCCAGGTTCTCCAAGCATCAGGCTAGAATCTACTCGAACATTATCCAGCTTTAGATGAGAAACTCGTGCGGATTTCATCCCCATAAGATCGTGATCGCAAACTACCTCGAAACCGTCAGTAGATGTATCTACTATGAATGCGGACATTCCTTTCTTGGGATGAACAGAGGGGTCAGTTATGGCAAAACAGCACATGTAGTCCGCTTGACTACCATTTGTGATGTAGTGTTTTTCTCCATTGATTACCCACTCATCGCCATCTTTCTCAGCCACCGTCTCCATACCGGCAGCATCAGACCCGACATTTGGTTCTGTAATCCCTATGCAACCGATTTTCTTGCCTGCCACAACCGGAACAAGATATTCTTTCTTCTGCTCATCGGTACCAAATCGGGCAATTGGCATACCATAGAGTGTTGTGGAAGCCATACGAGCCATGTCTACTCCGGGATTTGCTGCTGAAATCTCCTCCGCAACGATAATCTCGTACGAAAGCCCCTTATTGGTTCCACCAACGTCTTCTGCATGATGAACCCCCATATACCCTTCCTTGCCAAGCTTGCGGATGAGGTCCCTTGGATAGGGGCCCTCGTCAATTTCTCTTGCTCTTGGATAGATTTCCTTCTCGCAGAAATTCCGTACTTCTTCTCGAAAACTTCTCTCTTCCTCCGTCCATAGGACGTTGCTAAGGTGGACTCCCATTTGCATAACCTTAGCACTAACGTTCCAAGTGCTCCCTTAAATTAGTAACTGGCAAAGAAACGGTTTCTATCTTGAGACTTTCACGTGAAGCGAATCAAGACGGGCGAAAGGTTAGAAGTCCCTCTTTATTCTTCTCGATCATCACATCGGAGCCAATATCAATTTGGTCAGAAAAACTGCCTTGCCCAGAGCATAGAACGACAGGGCCCTCGCGCAATCTTACCAGAGCCAGAAGAAGTGTATCGGCAAAACCCTCAGGCGGCATCCTTGATGTAGTAAAGGATTCAATCGTACCCGTATTCGAAAAAGTTACCTGGTCCATCTCAGTTTTTCCAACTCCACACTTGGGACAGATGACACGTGGTGGAACAACTGAATGGTCACAAACAGGACATACCGAACCTTTGATTCTCAATCTGCCAATCCCCTTGATAGTAGAGATAAATGGATATCTTGTTGATTATTTTGTTTTTCGTTGCTTCAATGTTCTAACAACGGATTTGAGATTCCTCTTTAGAAAGGCTCGGAACTTCTTGTCTTCTGTCAAATAGATCATACTGCTATCATTTAGATTATCCAAGCCACCTTCAACCTCCACAGCTTCACCAAGCTCTTCTAGGTCCCGCTTGAATATACCCTCGATGGCGTGTGGTGAGAAACCTTCCTTCTTGAAAACGGGAAAAATCTGTTTTTTTGTAGCAGATCCACCCAATTTCAAAAGGGAAAGAAGAATCAACCAATGATGCCATGCCATTGTATAGTTGTCTAGGAATCTCATTACTTCGTCAAGTGTTCTGGTCAAATCAATAGTCTCCTTCGATGCTAGGACATTTCGCTGTCTTCATTGGTTTCTTCTTCAGATTCTTCAGTTGCAGTACCATCTTCGGTTTTGGTTTCGTCCTCAGATTCGGTTTGTTCCTCAGAAACAGAATCATCCCCCGTTTCCTCTTCTGTTACGCTTCCGAGAATAGATTCCCTAGCCTTCTGAAAAATCCGATCTTCAGCACCAGCAACTTCTTCCGCAACATCTGAGAGCTTTCTGGGTCTTACCTTGTCCCCTTCAAGTTCAATGAGACCCACATCAACGAATCGCTGTAGGTCACGGCGGAGCCTCACAGTAGGTATTCCTAGCGCCTTCGAAAGATGCGTTAAGGGTAACCAAGTATGCTCCTTGTCGGCAATAAGGAAATAGGCCTTGAAATCTGGTTCTTCCTCAGCAACTTGATATAGCATTTCCCATCGAGCCCTCAGTTCTTGAAGCTGTTCTTCCAATGATTCGATTTCTGACTTGCGGCTTTTCGCTGTACCCCTTACTGAGGCAAGGTTATCACTCAGCTCATCAATTGTTTCCTTCAAGGCCGCATTATCATCTCGAAGTTCGTGCAAGCCTTCCTCAAGAGTGGTAATTCGTTCCTCTTTTTGAGATACTTTTTCTTCCATTTCTGTTAGCTGACCTTTAACTGAAGATAGTTCTTTGGTTCTCTTTTCATAATCATCGACTAATTCTTCAGCCGCGTCAAGCGAGGCAATAAGCTCCTCTTTCTGTTCGATTTGGGACCTAGCTTCGCTGAGTTGTCCACGAAGAGCGGATATCTCTTCATCTTTCTCATCTAATGTTGCTTCCAACTCGTGATGGTCTTCTTGCATCTGTGATATGCGGAATTCAAGCCGGCTGAGGGACTGTTCCTTTGATTGAATAAGATCCTCTAGTTCATTAGCTCGAGATCTCCATTCCCTAACCTGGCTTCTCAAATCCTCAGCACTTGTTTCCAATTCTTGGACTCTTGTATACATTTTGAAGAGTTTGCTCTGTAGCTGACCGGTCGTACGATTGATTGCGCGAATAGCACCACGGCTCGCTTTTGTTATGATATCCCTGACTTCACTCTTGCCTTCGCCAATAGAACGATAGATAGGTTCCATTGTGGCCGAGCCCGACAATCCTTCTTGTAGTTCCTGTCGGACAATACTGACTGCACGTGTAGCAAAAACGCCAAGCCCTGCGCCTTTCAGGCGCTTACTGGTCGTTGATATTACTTCACTGACTTTCTCATCAATACCAGGTTCAACAGACTGAGCAGCATCTTCAACAGAGCCAAGTATATCCTCCATACGTATCTGTATACGCTCAAATGTTTCTCCGACTCTGTCTGGAGCAGATGCATCTGTCGCATTCGCTATATCATCAGAGGTATATCTTTGTTTTGCAGATTCCTTGTCACTAGTGGTTTGGGACTCACTCATCGCTTTTCCCATAAGATCCCTAGTTTTTTCTTCGACATCTTCTGCCGATTCATCCCAAGATTCACTGTCACGGTCAGCCAGCACTGGTCACCTCTCAGTGCAATACTCCACGATAGCCAAGTTGTGTCAGTCTTGATGAAGTCCGCTTTATCTTGTCTGAAACTGCAGAAGCCTCTTGTATCTTAGACATCAGTTTTTTCCGGAATTCATCAGGCGAAAGTTCACCGCGATCAAGCTTCTCTGTTAGCTCTCCTCGTTCAGCCTGCAGTTCTTCACGCCGTTTGACAAGGCGCTCATATTCAGCCACCAACGTAACCACCTCGTCCCGATGCTCCTCTGGAACACCTTCTGCAGACGTGGGCATATCTGTGGCTTCTCGTTCGATTTCAGCCTTTGCAGCTTCAGCCTTATCAAGCTCAGTAGCTTTCTTCGGTTTCTTCCGTACGTCCCCTTTCTTCGGTTTCTCTTCTTTTCCTCTTACTTTACGCTTAACCCAATCAAAAAGTCCCATATCTATCTCCGCCGTTGTGTTAATCCAATTTTTCTCTAATCGTATCAAGTTCCTCTTCTAAATCATCACGCATCTGTCGAGCTACCGCTGCTTTCTTTTCATATTCCTCTGCACCAGCTGGATCATTCATGGCCATTTCGGATAGCTCGTTCTCCCGTTCAAATAACCTGGCAATTTTCGTCTCTAACTCTTTTTTCTTCTCCTTGAGCTCAGCATGGGATTCATCAATCTCAGGTTCCTCTTCCTCGGGAGTTGCTGTAATCGTTTCCTCTATAGCAACACCTTTGCTTTCATCCCCTTCTTGAGTCGGTTTGTCTGTGACACCGGCAACGGTAACCCGGATTCCCTCGTCAAGTCTTTCTTCTAGACGTTTCATTCTTGTAAGTATCTCGTTCATGCGACGATCCAGTCTGTTGATGGCTGCTGTTTGTCGATCAACAGTATTGAAAATCTCATCAGCGAATTCCTCGAAGTTCAACCCGTACTTGAAACTATCAAGTGTATCTTTCATTCGCCCAATATCTTCAATGAGTTTCTTCCGTTCTTCTTCGTCGACAATGCTTTTCGTTTTCTTACTCATGGTGCATGAACTCCTACTCAGTCACAATATCCGATACTATCGCGAAATCAATCTCTTCAAAAGCCAAATTCTTGAGAAGAGTAAGCCATCGTTCCCTAAAATCACGCTGGTTAGCTTGCATGCCATAGGCAGGAACACCTAGCCGTCGTGATACTTCTTGAGGAGACAAAGCCCCCTTGAGATCCTGTTTGTTTGCTATTGCAATCATACGAGCATAAGGCAATTCATTCTTCAGAACAGGAAAAGCTACCCGTTTCGTCCACTTCATATTGTCAGGAGTCGAATCTGTCACTAGGACAATCATGCTCCCTGCACGAATAATCTTACCCCATTCCTGGACGAATCTATCTTGCCCTCCAAGGTCAAAGACGCTAAAGACGTAAGGATCAAAATCGGCCTTTAGAAGTGCCTTATCTCCGAAAAATGTGGGTACATAATCCTGTGGAGGGCCTCGCGAGGGCAAGGTAGCTAGCTCGAGAAGTGTTGTCTTTCCAGTACCACCATGGCCTGCAAGGCAAACCTTTGCCGGTATTCGTCCAACAATGTTTCGGAATCCCTCACGGAATGGAGAGAAATCAGTTGATTTCCATTCATCTGTTTCAAGGACTCTCTCAAAGGCAGTCATGAATTTCGAAACCATGTTCATGAGTGCTTCATGTACCTTCTGAATGGATGCCTGTCGGTCCATGGTAAGGATGAATTGTGTATCATGGCTGTTCATGTAGACATAGCGATAACGCTCTATTTCCATGTTGTCGATATTCCATTCCTGCAGCTTCTGGGCTGAAGAACTAACAAGTTGCATTACAGCCGAAGTATCCAAGTCCTTGTTCGGAACTATAACGTCTTCGAACAGACTTTTTCCTTCTCTGAAAACATGGATTTCTCTAATCATTAGCCAATCAACGTCCTTTGGTTCTTACATTCAAAAGCGAGCTCCCAATCCAAGAGACAGGATAGAGGATTGGAGCAGGTCCCGATACCAAGATTACCAAGCAAGGATTTGAGGGTTATCTGTGTGTCCTTGCTGCTGGGCTGAAGAACGATGGAACGAAGTGAGAGGATGACATTGTCACCCACATACAGTTTTCCTCCGTCACATCCGCGATTCATGCTAATCCCCAGTGGTTCTACAAGATCAAGACTAACTTGTTCTACTATTCCTCTGAACCCTCCTTACCTTCAATTAAAGCCTCAAGTTCCTTCTTGGAGAGTTTCTTGATTTCGTCCTCACTCATCGACTCGGTGATGTAGTCAGGTAGTTGTTCAATAAGTTCCCGCTTGGTCAGCGGCTTCTCTTCAGCTTCACTTTCTTCATCTGGAGCTTCTTCTGCCTCAGCTTCAGCCTCTTCAGGCTCCTCAATCTCTTCGTCTGGAAGCACCTCTTCGACATCTTCCTCAGGCAAGATTTCTTCAACCTCTTCTTCGGGAAGGCTCTCCTCGCCCTCGTCTTCAGGCAAGACCTCCTCTACCTCTTCTTCGGGGAGAATCTCTTCCGCTTCCGCTTCGGCCTCTTCCTCAGATACAACTTCTTCCTCTTCAGCCGCGGTCTCTTCAGCTTCGGTCTCCTCAGGCTCGACTTCTTCCTCCGAGGGTTCCTCTGGCTCCATCTCGCCTTCAAGGTCCTCCTCGGTAGGCTCTTCAGCCAATAGCTCGGCTTCGGTAACAATCGCCTCAGCCTTCTTCATGCTTATGCCATCAATATCTGCCAAAGTGTCTGCATCAGCTTCTGAGAGGGCACTAAGACTACCGTAGCCAGCTTCTTCCAGTCTCTCCGCAAGAGTGGGACCTACACCAGAAATATCGGATATGGAAAGCCCCTCCTCTTCTTCGATTTCTTCAAGCTCGGCTTCAAGCTCGGCTTCGTAGTCAGGAGCCTCTTCAACAGGAGCTGGCTCCTCCTCGCTAATCTCATCAAGTGCGTCAAGTTCGCCAAGAAGGTCCTCGGCTTCCTCGCCAAGGGTTTCCTCAAACTCGACTTCTGGGCCCGTATCGATTCTAGGTGCCTTCATGTCGAGTTCAGCAAGACCAGCAG
This sequence comes from Candidatus Lokiarchaeota archaeon, assembly GCA_014730275.1. Classification (NCBI taxonomy): domain Archaea; kingdom Promethearchaeati; phylum Promethearchaeota; species Promethearchaeota archaeon. The sequence goes on from WJIL01000082.1 coordinate 17,930, forward strand.
CGAGCAAATCGGAGACTACCATACCCATCGATTTGATGTCGTCGACGGTGGCGGTCTTGTTCTCTTCCATATCGCTGATGGCGCTTTCAATCTGCTTGATTGCGTGTGGGCGTCTCCATCGCTGGATACCAACTGCGCTACCAACAACAAGGACGAAAAGACCAAACATAATCACTGCAAGATTGACCAAGCTTCGCTGAACCCTACCAACCAAAGGAATGTTGTAGGTTGGCGGACTTACGTACACATTTAGTGTAATAACCTGGTCTCCTGAAGTTGCTGTGTGGTTCTGGTACCCTGAAGCCGTTGCTGTAAGACTAATCTCGTACGGATCAGTCTGAGCCTCACCAAGGTCAGCTGCTTCAAAGCTAAAGTAGTAGTGAGTTCCATTAAATTCTGGTTGGATAGGATCTTCATCGCCAGGGAAGAACACACTAACTGATGGGCCCGCATCAGCATCATCATCAACAGGACGGTCATTATAGGTGTCCCAGTACCTGAAGTAGGCTGTTGCTGACTGGTCCTCCTCGATGTATACAGCAGGCCCGGTCAATTCTGTTGGAGCCAGCATCGTGAGAGGAATGGATACAGTATCAACAGAGTAATTCTGTATCTGAGTCGTGAAGTTGAGTAGGTAGGTCTTTGGTACCTCGATACCTTCAACTGAGGGGTTGAACTCAAACACGTATTCGCCTTCAACAAAGGAGGCCGTTCTCTGGATACCACCCCAGTCAAACTGAATTGTTGCATCTTCCAAGGTTGTTCCTTTATAGGTGAGGGCGAAGGAGATTTCAGCCGCTGTCTCTACTGTGTGGATTTTCAACAAGCTGCTAGTATCAGTTGAAAGGTCTGCTGCCAGTGGATTAAGAGTCATTTCTATGTCAACTGGTGAGACCGTGTAGTTCTCCCTAGTGACAACGATTCGAAGTGTCCTGTCACCAGCAGGCACCTTGGTTGTGTTCAATGAAACACTGTATACATCAGTTCCTGCATTGAAGCTAAATTGCCCTGTAACTGACTGGAACCCAGTCCAATAATAGGTAGCATTAGCCTCAATCTTCGTGCCCGTCTGTCCTACTAAGCCAACTTGGAACTGGATATTGACTTGATCAGTCCAATCACCTTCGTACAATCCATCATCAAGTCCCTCTGTCAACATTATGATTGTAGCGCTTCTGGGGTCTATAGTTATTTCAATATCCACTACACCATCAACGTAGTTAGGAATAGTATATTCGATTTCTAGCTCGTAAGGATCTGGTCGAGAAGCGAAGTACTCCTCAGTGTCGATTGTTACCGAGAAAGTTCCATTTGAGTGGGATACCATTGGGATTGCTGTTTCACCGTAAACAAGCTCAACTACAGCATTGATCCATACGAATTCGTCGTGTACTATATCTGTAAGATTGGCAGTTACAATGAGATCCTGTTCCCATTCAACATCGGGAATATCTCCCACGACAAGCTCCGTAGGAGTCTCTTGCATCACCACAACTACAAATGAAGGATCGTGGCTTTGATAGCCCGAACCATCCATCTCTATTTGAATGGAATATGTTCCGGTATATTCGAAAACATTCATTCCTAATGTTCGAGTGTCCACCTCGAAACTGTAGGTACCATTTCCATAGTTTTGATACTCGGTAATGTCAATTCCTAGGGGGTTAAGAGTGAGAACTACGTCACTAGGTGTATCTATTGGAGCATTGTCAAGAGTGTTATTCCAGTAGTATCTTACGCTGAACACGTCAGCGTAGTAAGGTGTAAAGATAGCTTTTTCGAGTACAATCTCATTTGGTACTTCCTGGATTCTCACATAAACCGTTCTCGTTGTGTTCATTGATCCAGGCCTTTCTGCAGTAACTACTATCGGATACAAGTCGTCAATTGGTGTTGCGTCATCAGCATCAAGTGTGACGCTATAGACGCCTTCCACATCATGACTAAGAGTTCCTTGCTGGTCAATAATGAAACCGTATTCCCAGCTGTAGGATACCGAAGCATCATCTATTGAGGTATTGAATCTTGAATTGTCGAGAACTCGAATCTCAAGATCAAAGGTTCGAGTCCAGTACACCTCAAGGGGAGTCTCTGTTGACCCGTATTCTGTCTCAATTGTGAGAGGAACAAGGATGTCTACAAACAGGTCTATGGACTTGGATTCGTGGTTTGCGAGGGTTGCATCTAGTTCAATGGTATAAGTACCAGATTCAACTGTGGTGCCAACCGTGATAAGATAGATTCCACCACCGTCATACTCAACATCGAAGGTTCCATTCCAATTGTGAGTGAAATCAGCTTCCTCTAAGCCTGTGCTATCTTCATTTCTAAGGAATTCAATTTGAAAAGTTGCTTCGCTCGCCCAGTCAACAGAAATTGGTCCAGCATCATCTGCGGTTAGCGTAGTCAGTGCTTCTGAGACAGTAATCCAATCCATGTATGTTGCTGTTGTGTAATTGCCTTTTGTGCAACTAATACGCACGTCCCATTCACCCACGGGAACAATATCTCTGGTGAAACTGTAGGTAATGTCACCCGTGCCTTCAGTATCTAGCATTTTTGAGACATTGATATACGAGATGCCGGTTTCATGATTTATCCATTCTATATCAACTTCAAGATCGTCTAGTTGAGGATTAGTCCCATTCCATTGAATGACATATTGAAATGTGAAATCCTGAGGGAGGGGCGCCCACTCATAGTTGGAGTAGCTCACACTCACAATCTCCATAGGAAGCTTCTGAATCGATACATCAGCTTGTATTGTCTGATTGAGGTAGTTCGGTTTATTGAAGAAAACATCAAGAAGATAGGTATCAACAGGTAATCCTGTCAAAGCTTCACTAGGTAGACTATATGTGCCATTTCCGTTATCTATGAGATTTCCACTACGGATTGATAGAGTACCGACTCTTACGGAGTATGTATGAATAGTCAATTCTGTTACATTCTCTTCATTCGTTGTATCTTCAAGCCAGAACAGGTGCTCGTAATTGGTACTGTAATATTCGGAGATTAGGGTTGTTTCAGCCCCGCCTGCAGTTCTTGCTGAAAGTACAGTCACATAGACAGAAATTGGTGTAGGATCGTTCATTGAATCCGTGTTAGCAGTCATTTCAATTCTATATGCTGTATCTGAGACATTCATGAGCCAATAGTCAGTATCAATGGTCACAGTGAAGTTGATGTTTGATATCTTTTCAACCCAGTCATAACCGGACTGATTCCAAGTTCCAGAACCAATTTCCAATTCGTTTAGGTAGATTGTGAAATTGACCCAAGTACTGCTATCAAATGATATTGGATGTGTCTCGTTTGCACCATCACGGTCGAAGTATCCGACGGTGAATGTTGCATTTTCTCCCCACCGTTTATTGATGAAATACTTAGTAGAATTGAGTTCTGTATAAAGATCCGGATAATCTGGTGTTTGGAGGAATATTATGTTGACAAACTCCCAATCATAATCACATTTGGCAAGTATTTCGTCAGTTGTGCCGTTCTTCTGATCTGCAGATTCAGCGGTCAGATTATAACCCACATAGTATGGATTACTCATGTTTGCATGAATATAGAAGAAGGTAACATGGCCTGTGCTATTCGTAGTTCCTTGTGCAATTAGCCCATTGCCTTTCAATGTAACATTCACTTGAGCGCCTTCAACATAGGTGGTAGGTCCTGTTTGTACTCTTACAGCAAGCCGGGAAATTGGCAGTTCCATAACCTGCTCCGTGTATCCCTGCAGATCATCGAGAACAACCGTATAGTTCCTTGCTACGCGAGTTTGGGAATAATCATCATTCTTCCATACATCTAGGTTCCATGTGCCATTTGCTATTCGGTAAAAGCTATAATCACCGTTCTCATCGGTAGTCTTGGTTATTTGAAAGAGCGAGGGGTCCACGGAGTTGTTAACTTTCACATAGGCATTTTCTACCGGAAGATCATCCCATGAAGTAACATGGATATCCAAGGTAATCAATGGTATAGTCCAATCGTACTCAAAGCCTCCACCATTGAATTCCTCTTGCGATATCGACCAGCTACCAAAGAACTCCATCTCGTCATATCCGTAGGACCATCCCAAAGATCCAGCATATCGAGCGTAGACCTTGTAGTCGTCTTGTGGTACCCTATTGAAATGAACCCAACCTGTTGAATTCGTCTGGCCTTGAGCTATATAATCTGTAGAGCTTCCTGTTTCATTGTTCAGGCGTAGATTCGTATCCTCGTCAGGATTATCACTCATTGGATCGTTCATAAGGTCATGTAGGTAGATATCGAACGAAGCCACATCAAGAGTGATTTCTACGTTTGTAACAGTAGAAGTAATCGGATAGTTGGACGTATCACGAATCCAAACATGGTCATAGGAAGTGGTGAGCCAGTTTGCTGCATCAATCTCTGAGCGAATTTCATAGGTCGCGTTATTGAGTCCTTCAAACACAATCAGACCATTGGAATCAGTGGTTCCTGTGCGATTCAGGCCGTTATCATCAGTCCAGACCTCACCGGTAGAACTGTTGTGCAGCGTAACTGTTACATCTTCAATTGGAAGGCCATCAAGATCTTTGACTGTGATATCAAATTCGAAAAGCTTGATTTCTTCGCCGTACTCGATTGCTAGAGCGTTTTCATCGCCTTCAGGTCCGTAGGAAGGAACCATCCATCCGTAACCTTGGTCCCCGTTTGGTCCGTATGGTGAGGTTGTATCGAAACGAGCAGCTCTTGAAATGCTAATAGTCGCATTTGACTCGATGTTATACATGCTGTAAGATGATGATTGTGGCATAAAGAAATCGACACCACCAGCTGGAATCTCGAAATTCGCGTTATTTGCACCAGTGATGGTAACGTTTGCATTTTCAACAGCATGGATGAAGAACTTCATTTCTCGACCACCGAGAACCTTGAACTCGGTACCAAAACGGTAGCCGTCAGTTGTTGATGACCAATCTCCATAGTCTCTAACATCGTCAGGCATGTATATGCCTTCAATAGTCAAGTCTGCATCGGATCGTGCCTTGATGTGAAGGATATCTTCAGGATCGCCATCATACCATGGTGAACCATCTCCGGCGCTTCCATGACCGATGAGGTAAGATGCACCTGATGATACCGTTGCTCCATCCACGATTTTGGTCCATCCTGATGCATGAGTCATCCTCCAGACATCGATAGTGGCACTAGAATCACCGATGTTGATAACCCTAGTTCTATCTTCACTGTGACCCATGTCGATTGTGTAGAATTCACTACCAGCAAGTTTCCCATCAGCTGTTGGATAGGGACCCATGATGTCTCTTGAGTAGGCAGCATCATGATCTCCGCTTCGGACAGAAACTGGTGCTGAGGAGTTGACAACCATGTAGGTCTTGTAATTGACTCGACCCTTCATGATGTACTCGCCCGCGTCCAAAATGGCTGGCCACGAGGTTACTTCGGTCCTGTTGAAGAAATACCAGCCTGAATCAGGACTTTCAGAAGTTGTCATTACACTGACTTCAGTATCATTCTGATGGGCTTGAATCCAGTATTTTCCTTCATCATTGCTATCAAAGCCCTCAACACCTCCAAGTACGAAATGAGTGCCTGTGCCTTGTCCAAGTTCATCAACACCAGGGAACCAATCGTTGAGAGCAGAGTTGCTAACACCCTTATTTCCTCTGCCAGCTGAGACTGCTAAGGGGTAGTTCGATTGAATTTTGTAGAAGCCAACGAATTCTGTATCGGTATTAGTTGATGGTTCATAACGAATTCCGTCGTATTTGCCTAGTGTACCAGTTGGCACATTCGTGGGCGTTGTATCATTGTTCGCCCACAATGTATCTACATTCTGTGGATCGTCCCAAGATTCTGCGGAATCGTCCCACATTTCGACGGTGTAGTTATTGCTATCATAATATGATACGAGATTAATCAAAGAGTAAGTGTAAGTAGTATAGGTGAAAGGATAGAAATCAGGATAACCAACGGTACCAACATCATCATCTGCATAATAGACATAGTAGTTCTTCTCAGTCATTCCTTCGCTCACGTTAATCTTGAAGGACACTCGAGCAGACTTCACAAAATCGGTACCTGTGTAGTAGGTGACATTCCAGGTCTGAAACGGTAGCATTTCCCATGAACCGCCATCGTAGTATCCCACACGGATAGATCCATCATAGCAGTGACCATCTTCGAACGTGAGATACAGATGTACTGGACTAAGTTGTCTATCACCTATGCCAGGTTCTGTGATATTATAGTATCTACGATATAGAAAGGTGGAATTCCACCAGCTTGCTTCATCTTGCTCACCCGCAATCTGGGTAGGACCTTCAACGATATTTAGACCATCATCACTTGAAAGATCCTCTGCCCCCGAAGAGTCGTAGGTGGGAGTGGCAGTCGTGGATACCAAGAAGAGAACTGCTACAAATGAAACCAGTAGTGCGATTCGAATTGACTTCTTCATTCTACTCAGCCTCCGCGGTCGCTGCTGCTGCTTGACTCGGATGTGATTTCTTGAGTATCTCCAGATAGTGTATCGCTTGTCTGCTAGGAATCATTTCCTCATTGTACTGGTCAACAGTACGCTGAATCAACCATTCAGGATACACGGTAGCAACCTCAGGACTGCTCTTTAGAAGAACGTGTTCTCTTCCTTCTTCGTCATTTACTGTAGCTACGATGTTGGCCCGCTCTAAGCGCTTCACCTGCTTTCTTAGTTGTGATTTCGTCATATCAAGCAGGCTTGGCAAGTGTTCGAATTGTTGTGGGCCTTCGCGTAGAATCTGAATTACGTCGTAAGCATCAAAATCAAGAATGAATGTTGCTAGTTGTTCTGCATCCGCCCATATCGTTTTGCTCAGATCTTTGCGCAGTCTTGCAACGTAATCGCGATGGTATCTTCTGCTAGCTTCAAGGTAACTGTCAGCAACATCCTGGGGGAGCGCACCAGACTTGACAGCTCCTATAGTATCTCGAGATATTCTTCGCAATAGCAGAATGGCCCGTGTCAGGTAAATGACTTCGGTTGATAGACCTTCAACCCAACCAGTAGCAATAATACCCATCTTAACTAGTGGCCTAAGAACCATGTCCACATCTATTTTCTTTCCAACTTCATCAAGGATAATCTGTTCAAGATCTGAAGATTCCATGGTCCCATCTCTCATGAGTGTCTTGAGAATCTCCCGACGCACATCATCGCTGAGGATGGAAGCTTGCCGCTGCTCGAAGGTCATTTTCGTGTATCGAGCCAGCTGACTGTACATCTTAGGAAGCATATCTACATACTCGTCATCGTCGGTATGTAGGAAAATCTGAGTGGCTATCTCAGGAAGTGCATCCTTATAGACATCCGGATTCTCATCAGGCTCCAATACAAGAAAGACCATTGACGGGAGGCCTTTTAGATGCATATTGAGCCCTCCGTAATAGACAGCCAGCCTAAACTCATCAAAATTCAAAGTGCTGAATCCTGGCTTCTGCGATTCTTCAGTCTCGCCTAATGTTGCAATACCATAAACACGCATACTTGTGGTCGGATCCAATCCAACCTGCAATTTCTTAGGTGTTTTGGCTGTAACAACAGGACCTAATTCATCATCCCAACGTAGTACCGCTAATCCTTTCGGCATATTCTATTTCGCTCCAATTGCTGAGCCTTTTTCAACAGGCGATCACCAAATGAACGAAAACGCAGTTGATGTATTCGCCTACCCCTTGCTTCACCATGATGCCCGATATGGAAGTGCATCATGTAGGCTCATTGTATGATAGTGAAGTTCAACGAGATACTAATAAGAGATTCTTGGATGAATTGGGGATTAATACAACCCTATTGCTAATAAAGAGAGGTAAGAGGGGTATTCGGCAGCTCTACTAGAGAAGGAGAATATCTGACAGCGGGCTAGCTACAATCAAGACAAAATGAAGCAGCTAGTAGGGAATCATGAAAAAAAGAGTGTAGATTCAATAGAAGAGTAATCAGATGAAAGGAGGAAGAAATTGGTGGGAGATAACCACCGATTCATTCTCAATCTGATGAATCAGCTGACTTGAGGAGAGCTTCAAGTTCGCTCTTGGATAGTTTGCGAATCTCTTCCTCGCCCATTTCCTCCTTGATATCATCAGGTATCTGTTCGATGAGATCTTTCTTTGTCATCGGTTTCTCAGATTTTGATTCCGAAACGGTTTCTTCAACTTCCCTCACGGTCTCAATTTCCTTTTCAGTATCTGATTCATCAGCAGCCGTCTGAGGGGAATCCTCTTCTTCACCTGATTCAGGTTCATCATCGGCAATTTCCTCAGTGGTTTCATCTTCCGGTTCATCGGGAACATCATCATCGCCTTCGCTATTCAGTTCCTCTTTGTCAGAGTCATCTGAGTCTATGCCTTCGTCCCCTTCAAGACCTTCCTCGGTTTCTTCCACATCATCTTCTGGTTCGACATGATCGGTTTCCTCATCTGGCATATCCACAGGTTCTTCATCTGCAGATTCTTCGGGTGAGGTCTCATCCAACATGTACTGGGACTCTGTCACAATAGCCGTGGCTTTCCGCTTACTGACTCCTTTGACCTCTTGAGCAAGGTTTTCAGGTTCAGCGGTTGCAAGATCTGCTAAGCTTTCGTATCCAGCTTTGGCCAACCTGTCGGCGAGGGTACCACCAACACCTGAGATGTCTGTAACAGAAAGACCTACTTCATCCATCGACTCTAGCTCTGCTTCAAGCTCGGCCTCATAGTCCTGGGTCTCCTCTATAGGAGTGGGCTCCTCCTTGCTTATTTCCTCAAGAGCATCCAACTCTCCAAGGAGTTCTTCTGACTCTTCGTCAAGCGTCTCTTGGAATTCAACCTCTACACCAGTATCGATAGTTGGAGCTTCCATATCCAGTTCAGCCAACCCTGTGGCAAGGATTTCCGAGATGACCTCACCCATGGATTTGATATTATCTACCTTTGCTGTCTTTCCGTCCTCCATAGCTCCGATGGCCTTCTCTATCTGCTTGATAGCATGAGGGCGTCTCCATCTCTGGATTCCTACAGCACTGCCGGCAACAACCACAAACAGACCGACCATTATCAGTGCAAGATTGACAAGGCTCCTATCTACCCGCCCAACCAGAGGAATGTTATAGGTTGGTGGACTCACGTAGACATCAAGTGCCACTACATCATCACCAGAAGTCGCCGTATGATTCTGATAACCGTAAGCACTCGCAATAAGCTGAATTTCATATGGATCGGTTTGCGCTTCACCAAGATCAGATGCTTCAAAGCTGAAGTAGTAGTGAGTTCCATTGAATGCAGGTGTAACAGGGCTTTCTGAATCAGGAAGGTAGATTCTGACTGTTGGACCTGACTCTCCATCATCTGCTACTGGCCGATTGTTGTATGTATCCCAGTATCTGAAGTAAGCGGTTGCTGACTGATCCTCCTCAATGTATACAGCAGATCCAGTCAGTTCCGTTGGTGCAGCAATCTTCAGTGGTACAGAGGCAGTCTTTGTGGTATAGTTCAGCAATGATGCCGTGAGATTCAGTTGATAGTCCCCAGGTATTTCTAGCGATTCATCAGCTGAAGGATTGAACTGCACAATGTACTTGCCGTTAGAATACGAAGCAGTTCTTTCTAATCCGGCCCATCTATAGGAAACGGTCGCTCCTGCTAGTGGAGAGCCATCATAGGCATAATTCAGTTGAAGTTCTACACTCTGATTAACACCAAATATTACATCTAGATGACCTGCGTGTGTCCGTTCCAAGGTGGCGAGTAGCTCGGTAACATCTATCTCGAACTCAACAGAAGGAATCGAGTAGTTGCCGCGGCTGGCTCCAAGCACCAATGTTCTGGTTCCTGCAGGTACAAGACCTGTGTCTATCACGCCTTCATACCATTTGTTCAACCCGTTATAGGTGAAGGTGTCGTTGATTTGAGGATACTGCGCCCATCTGAAGTAAGCATGTGTTGCCTGTATTATAGTATCTGTCGAGTTCACTACGACTTGATATCTCAACGAGATTGTGGAATTCCATTGATGTTCTTCCGAAGGCTCGTCAATCATGACCAACCGACATGGAAGAGGATTCACCTTTATAGAGACGGATATTTCACCATCAAGGTAGTTATCTAGAGTGTACTGGATAGTCATCTCATGGGGAGTAGATGATGCATTGAACACATCTCTTGAATCTCCAGTGAAGACGAATGTGCCATTGCCAAGAGATGTAAATGAATCTGAGAAATCACCATAATTTAAAGTGACATTAGTATCCTGCCAGAGGTATGTGTTGTGGATTGTATCTTGCAAGTGTACTCTTACAGAGAAGTCCTCAGACCAAGTTACCGGCGATACAGGATTTGCAGTCATCTCAGTAGGTGTCTGAAGTACTAGAACGATAATAGTAACCGCAGCCGGGTCTTCATAGCCTCGCTTATTCATTGAAATGACGAAGGAATAGCTCGTTGGTGCATCTGGAGATTCAGCACCCATTCCGAGAGATTTTGTATCCATCTCAAACTGGTAGTTGCCTGAACCAAGTTCGGTCAAGCCACCAACACTGTCATTTATCAGGGATACACCCTTCCAGAGTTCGATGTCTACTGTACCCGGATCTGTTATTCCAACCATTGGTTCAATATTGGTTCTCCACGTGAAATTCAAAGAATATATGTCGGCATAGTAAACAGTAAGCAACTGTTTCTCCGCCGCGGCCAAGGTTGGGGTTGGTTGAACCTCAATGTAAATCTTGGATGTTGTAGAACTACAACCAGCCCTGGAAGCAGATACATCGATTTGATAGATTCCAGGTTGGGGAGCTACTGACGCATCAAAGGCGAACCAGTAGTTCTGACCTGATCTGTTCTGTTCCATTGTTCCGCTTATTCCACCAGCTGGAAAATCGTATAGTACAGTAACATTTTCAACATATGCAGACTGATTTGATAAGTCGCCGGCTACTACTTCGATATTGAATTGACGCGTCCAGTACTGCTGAATCGGGTCCTGTTCCGATCCCCCGGCTTCCATCGAAATCGCCAAAGGAATCAACACATCGATATTGACTGTTTGGGATGCTCCCGTTCTATTGGGCATCCAGACTGTGAATGATAACGTGTAATTCGATGCTTCTTGTACCGCGAACATGCTCAATTCGTATGAGCCGTCTCCATTATCGACGAAAGATGTTTCTCCAGCCCAGTCTATGCTCAGAAGCTCTGCGCCAGGTACATCCGTTGACGATTCTGCTACTCGCTGATATTCGAACGTGAAAACGGCTTCCTCGGTGCCCCATTCAACTATCTGCGTGTCAGATGATGTCAGCTCGATTTCCATGGAATCAGGACTGACAACGAATTCTGAAGATAGCGTATTCGCGGACTCGAAATTGGCCTTCGATACATACACATGTATTTTCCATGTACCGTTAGCAACTATGTTCGTAGGATAGCTGTAGGTAAGAGATGCAGATGTATCAACCAGGAGCGTCTCACCTGTATCTTGATTGATCCAATATATCGTGATAGAATCGGCAGACCCAATTTCGGTATTGTTTAGCGTGTTGTTGAATTGGAACATCACGCTCTCCGATCCCACATTGTTCCAGTCATAATCAGTGGGTGATTCAACATTGAGAATAGTGGGAATAGCAGTGTAGTCTGCTGTCAGGGTTTTGCTATGATTAACGTAGTTGTACTTGTAAAGCCAAATCAAAACCTCATAGCTGCCAACATCTGAGCTGTTGAGAACAGCATCAGAGAACCGATAGATGCCATCTCCAAGGTGATTCAGACTGCCTTGCGAAATGACGTCATCCGTTGCATTGTATACTGTGTAGTTGGCAAATGTAAGATCACTAAGATTGAAGGCATTTCGGCCATACGGATTTGTGGTGAGTGAATAGTCCTCTACAAAACCGTCTGACCAATGTCTTGAGGCATACTCATCACCATTTGCTGAAGTTGAACTAACCGAAACAACAGCCGTGACCGTGTAAGTATCTGTGTCTTCATATCCCGGGTCACTGCTACTGGCATTCAGTTCAATGAGGTAAGGATAGCTACTCGCGTTCATCTGATGATATATCGTATCAATATACACAGTGAAGTTAATTGAACCGGTTCCGCTATGAGTTATGTTTAGCGAATGGGAGCTATTCCATAGACCCTCACCCACGATGCTTCCTTGGTGTAAAATCCGGAACTCTATCTCACCCAGACTATAGTCTGATAATGGCTGATCGGTATAGCTAGTTCCTTCGGTTGTAGTTCGATTGTACCATCCCACGATAAACGAACGGTTATCACCATATTTCCACGATGTGGTCGAAATGGTACAATTCAGTTCAGTATATCCTGGGGAGTAATCAGGCGATGTTAATGTAAGAATATTCCAGTAATTCCAATCAAAAGAGGCGTACATGGTATCCGATGCGTCTCGATCGGATTTAGTTACGATTAGAGTATAATTCAAGGGAATACTCGAATCGTTTGCCACAATCCAGTGGAAACTATGCTCTCCGGATGAGTTAGTATAAGCAGTGACGAGATGTTGCCCATTCACTTCTAAGTCTAGCTGGGCATTTGTCACGCGGTTGTCTTCATTATCAAGTACCCTAACTCTCAACCATGTAAGCGGAATGACCATCTGTTTGAAAGCATGAGTCTGAATGTCGCTCAGTTCTTCAGTATCATTGAATGCAGTTTGGCCGTAGGCATCGTTCCGATACAAATAGATATTCCATGTTCCATTCAGAATTCTGTAGAATGTCACATTCCCATCAGCATCAGTCGACCTTGTAATATTGAACTGAGAATCCGGACGCGAATCATAAGGATTTGAAGTTCCCTTCTTACTGATCCTCACATTTGCATCCTCAACATTCTGACCGTCATAGGCCTTCACATTAAAATCGACAGTAACAAGCGGTAGTGTCCATTCTCGTGAAAGGTCGCCAGTGACCTCAGATTCCTTTATCTGATAGGTACAGTACTCTGCAAGATTCTCCCAAGTATAGATTCGCCCAGTATCTGTGTCGCTGTAAGAGAAGTTGAACATCCAGTCTGATTTTGGTATCCTTGTGAACGTCAAATCTCCATTCGCATCTGCGGTTTCGTAATCGAAATATTTCCAGTCGTCATTATTTGGAGCACTAGCATTGTAGACTCGAACTTGAACCGTTTCTGAACCTTCCGTTCCTAAATCATCACCCATCAAATCGTCTAGATGAATATCAACAGACGCCAAGTCCAAAGTGATTGATACAGGGGTGAATGGGCCGGTTGCATCTCGGTTACCACTCCAGGTAACATTCATTCCGGTTGCACCTAGTTCATTGTTAAGCCAGTTTCTGCTATCAATCCAAGCAACGATGGTGTAAGTCTCGTTCAAAAGACCGATGAAAGTTACATTACCATCTGAGTCTGTCAATTCACTGTATGGAGTGCCATCACTTCTGCAAAGACGATCACCAGTTGCTGGATCAAGCAAGGTCACATTTGCACCTTCGATGTTGGAGCCGCCAAGATCTTTGACATTGATTCTGAACGAATAGGAAGAGACATTGCCTTTCGATTTCAAAACAGGTAGATACTGAGAGGTCGCATTGAAGACTCTCATATAGCCATCTTTTCCTTCTGACCCGTTCCAAACAGCAAATGCTGTACGCTCTTCCAGAATAGTGCCGTCTACTGCATATATCGTGGGAACTTGCGTATCCCAAAACTCGTATTCAGCTCTATCATGCCAGCGATAATAGTAATCAGCATAATTATTAGGATAACTCGGATTCGTGTTATAGCTCTCATGAGATATTCGAACAGTACCATGAGATATGCCAGTGTTGTTATTCCACCAACCAAAACCAGCTGGTTTCCCTTTGTTATCAGAAGCGGACCAACTGGAATGAACAGTTTGAGTCAGATTTTCATCGATTTCTACTGCTTTCGAGGTCTGATAGGGACTGAATACCCACTCGTCCGTTCTACCATCGCCACTAGTACTTCCACTATACTTGATGTAGATACGGGTAGTCCAGCCCCATCTATAGAAAGTATAGCTGATATTCATCTTTGCATATGAGCCGAAAGGTATCTGTGTTGTATAATTGATGAAAAGAGGACCATCCAAATTGACAGAAGTGGTCCCAGAAATAGGACTAATGTCATGGGTTTGTTCTCCGCCAAGGCCGTCTGGGTTCCAGTGCATGCTACCGCGATCGGTTGCCCAAGTCCAATCCCAAGTTCCATCTGCAAGCTTGTGAGCGCCATTAGTCATTTTGCCTCCAGCAGAATTGTACATCGTTACGTTATACCAATCGCCACGGAAGCTCCAGTAGTTCACATCAAACTTGCCGGACATGGAACCGGAAGTTCTTGCAAACCATACAACTGAATCATAGCTTGGTGCTCTGAGGCTTTTCACTTCAGAGTAGTAAATCCAGTAGGTTGCTGTGGAGTCAGCGCTGATATTTGCGTACCAAAAGAGAGTTGCTCCACTAAGGTAATCAGAATCCTCCCAGTAGGACTTGTTATAGACCTGCGACGGAACCTCTACGCCGTTGCTATCTACAATCCGTATGGAATTCTCGTAGCAGGTGTTATTCTCGAATGAGAACCATATATGGATAGGTACGTCAACACGAGGAGTAGAGTTTGTGTCAGTTAGATTGACGTGACGACGGTAATGAAAGGTGGTATTCCACCATGGAGTGGTTTCGTCAAGTGTATCTGCAGTCTGAATCGGTCTGTCTTCTCTTGCTGGCAAATCAGTATCTATTGAAGTAGTACCCATATTTCCCAGCTTCATTGGTATCAGAAGTAGCGCGAAGAAAGCACCAACTAGTATGATTCTCTTCTTATCCATGTATAGCGGCCCCTTGCAAAGGTTTCATAGCTGATCCAGGCTAAACGATGATAATGCACGGTTTCCCTATTCTTTTGACTCGTGCATTCAGTCATATGGAGCCTAGGCTCAACTGAATATCCTTTGGTGGTTATGGGCAACTAAAAAAGAATACTTGGATGAATAGGGTTCAGTATTACCTTTCTTGAAGAAAAACGATGAGTAAAACAGAGTATTAGCTGAAAATCAGTGTCTTTTTAGAATCGTGACGACCATATTATTCCCAAATCCCCCAATGTTGTGGCATAACGCAACTTCAGGGTTCTCAACCTGCAATTTTCGAGGAGCTTTCATCATGAGTTGATGAAGAGCATCATGAATTTGAGCCAAACCCGTAGCCGCTGTTGGATGTCCACGTGCTTTTAATCCCCCAGTTGGATTGACAGGCAATTTGCCATATACGTGGGTAACGCCGTCCTCTACTAGTTTGATAGCTTCGCCCCGTGACGCTATGCCTAGGTCCTCCATGTTTATGAGTTCGAAAACTGAGAAGGCATCATGAACCTCGCATACGTCAATGTCACTCGGATTCATTTGTGCCATTTTGTAGGCACGATTTCCAGCCTCTACTGTTGCTTTCATTGAAGTAAGTGACTGACGATGCTGAACAGCAAGATAATCTGTTGCATGTCCAACAGCGGCTATCTCTGCTGAACTCTCCATCAAGTTCAGTTTCCGGATTGTTTCCTCGGATGCAACGACAGCTGCTGCAGCTCCGTCCGACGTTGGGCAGCAATCAAACAGCGTTAGAGGATCAGCGACCTTTCTTGAATCACTCACCTGCTGTGGCGTAATTATTTTCTGAAAATGTGCGAGTGAGTTCTTCGAACCATTTTCATGAGCTTTTGCCGGAACCAAAGACAATTCTTCTCGGCTCAATCCATAATCGTGCATGTATCGTCGTGCCATCATAGCAGCTAATGCTGCAGGTGTAGCACCGTACCGAGTCTCATTTTCGTACGACATCATTTTCGCCAAAATACGAGAAGCAGTACTCCGTTTCACTCCGGACATCTTCTCGACACCGATGACAAGAACCACATTAGCTAGTCCTGCTTTTACAAGGGCAAATGCTTCTTCGAAAGCGCTAGCTCCAGAGGATGGCCCGGTTTCTACACGCGTTGCCGCAGCTGGAACAATACCAAGAGAATCAGCAAGAAGTGTAGAAAGATGATCGATACCAGTGAATTCAGCCGGGTTCTGAGAACCGACGATGAGGTAGTCAATCTCGGTAGCAACAGGCTCAGAATCCTCTATAGCTTTTTCAGCTGCATTCAGAGCCAGTTCTGTAATTGAATCCTTAAGAACGCCAAATCTCGTCATGCCAGCTCCTGTTACAAACGCTCTTGGCAGTAGAGTCACCTTCTATTCGATGATAGCAAGCAAGTCGCTGGGTGTGACCTTGGATCCCTCTTCGACATGAAGCTCTTTCACAGTTCCATCAGCTGGAGCCTTCATTTCGTTAAACATCTTCATTGCTTCAAGAATGCATACAGTCTGTCCTTTCTCCACAATATCGCCTACATCCACATGAACCTCGGTTATAGTTCCGGGCATAGGAGGGTATATGCCACCTGCTATTGCCTCAGCAGAGCTCTCGGAACCTCCCCCAGTAGATGAAGAAACCGGTTCCTCTCGCTTTCGTGACCACACTACTTCGTATTCGTGACCGTCAAGCTCTACCACAGCGTTCTTCCCTGACTTTTCTAATAGCTTTAGACTGTATTCCTTGGAAGTGTCACTAACAGACCATCCACCCTCATCATCCTGTTCAGGTTTGAGTGTGTAGCTCTGCGATCCAATCTTCACGACCAGAAGCCCACCTTCGTCCAGACGGTCTATATTTACTTCATGTTCTTTTCCATCGATGTCCAGTAAATAGTCTGGGCTCATTAGAAACCGCCTCGTTTTCTAGATTTCATAATCCGTTCCCGTCCATAGGCACTCCAGGCGGACTTCGAAGAGCCCCAGGATCCAGATGTGGATGTTGCTGATTTCGATTCCATAAGGTCAGCTCTCCCATTAAGTCCCCATGCATCACCTGCTTCTCTTCTGCCTTTTGCTCCCGGTCCAGTTCTCGAAGAGTAAAGGACTGCCGAAATAAGTGCGGCCTCAAGTTCTGGTGTCATATCACCTCGAGACTTCCGCTGAGCTTTCCGCTTCAGGAAATCAAGAGCGTACTGAGGAAACAGAGCGTATGACACTTCATCCCGAGGTTCATGCGGAATGTCCTTCAAGGCTTCTTTTGCCTTTGGAAGGCCTGGCTCCAGCATATCAGCGGGACGACAGTCAAGTGGCTCTTCATCTCCAATGGCCTTCTGCTGAATCTCAGGGTCTATTTCTGCAGGGGGTCGTCCATAGTAACCACGAATGTATTGCTTTACTTCGTGCGGAATCACCTTGTATCGCTCACCGGTAACAACATTGAGTGTAGCCTGGGTACCAACAATCTGGCTTGAGGGGGTAACGAGTGGGGGGTAGCCAAGTTCCGCTCTCACCTTTGGAACTTCATCTAGAACCTCGTCATAGCGATTCAAGGCACCCTGCTCTCTAAGCTGGTTGTCCAGATTAGATAGCATTCCGCCTGGAATCTGGAATTCAAGGACCTGTGGATTGACGCCCTTAAGGCTACCTTCGAATTGTTTGTAATTTCCCCAGATTTCTCGGAAGTAATCTGCGATTTCCGATAGCAGCTTGATATCAAGACCAGTATCACGAGGCGTTCCCTTCAAAGCTTCAACAATTGACTCCACGGCGGGTTGCGAGGTCCTCATTGATAGTGGTGATATTGCGCAGTCAACGACATCAACACCAGCCTCAGCAGCCTTGAGGTATGCCATTGAAGCCATGCCGCTTGTACTGTGTGAGTGGAGCTGAATGGGTATATCCAAATCATCCTTCAGCAACGTGACAAGCTCGTAAGCATTCTTTGGAGATATTAGCCCGGCCATGTCTTTAATACAAATCGAGTCCGCTCCCATAGAGTAGAGTTCCTTTGACTTCTCTACGAATTTCTCGTTGCTGTGATAGGGACTAAGCGTGTAGCAGAAACTGGCTTGAACATGACCCCCTTCACGATTAACAAAATCCATGGCCGCTCTCATATTCCGCAGATCATTAAGCGCGTCAAATATGCGGAAAACATCAATTCCTACCTTAACAGCTTCAACAACAAAGGCTTCAAGCACATCATCGGGAAAGTGGCTGTATGCAACGACATTCTGGGCTCTTAGAAGCATCTGAAAACGCGTATTAGGCATGGCGTCTCTGAGCTTCTCAACCCGCTCCCACGGATCTTCATCGAGAAACCGCATCATACTGTCGAATGTGGCCCCTCCAAACATTTCAAGAGACCAATATCCCACTTTGTCTATCTTCTCACAAATTGGGAGCATATCCTCAGTCCGCATTCTCGTTGCAAGGAGCGACTGATGTGCATCTCTAAGCGTGGTATCAGTAATCAGGAGATTCTTCATTACAACCATACCAGTATCTATTCATTGATTATATAGCAGTTCTGTTACGAAAAAGAATCATTATGATTTTTCAGAAACCTGGAAATTGCTAATATGGATCTGCTAATCCCTAATTCCTCCCAAATTGCGTTCCGCATTTCTCCGGGTCCCAATCCCTCAATACTTAGTTGATATATCAGTTCTTTCTCAGGGTCAGACATATGCCCGGCATTTCCTGATACCTTGTACATCATAGCAAGCTTACGCAATTTCTTTAACCGACTCAAAGCATGACGAAATAACGGTAATTGAGCAGCTTTTGTGATGTCAGCTTTCTTTGTAAAAACAATGCCATTATCCCGAACATATACATCCATTCCGAATGAGTCTAGAATCTTTTTGTAAGTCTCTGAGTATTCGATAGTAGAAATTCCTGGGCGCATACTACCCACCCAACCATCTCCATCTGCGATTCCTTGGATGAATGATTTTCTCCATTCTTCGGGGGATTCTACAATCCAACCTGCATTCAATCTACCCTGCTTGCTCCCTTCCAATTCAAAACCCAAAACTGACCTCTTCACCCAATTCAACAATGCTGAACTTTGGCTAATCCAGCAATACTTCTCACTTACGCGTACTTCACCCTTCCAGACATATTCACTGGATTTATCCGAAATGCGTCCCGATTCTAAGCCAAGACATCCTAAGTAGTAGCATGTAGCATCACCGAAATCACCACTCCATTCATATCTCTTGCTTAGATTCAACCCAAACCGCTCAATCATACTACCTCGATATAATGAACCATCGGAGCATAACACACCCAATGAGTACATGAAAGCTTCTTCTTTGGATACACGCCCATATTTCTCCTGCCATCTTTTCATTTCTCTATTCTCAATGGGTTTCAGCTGATCAAGAACCATCTTGACATCCTCTACAGTCTCGACTGTTTCAGGAACTTGAATCCAGTTGCTGAAAGACTTCCCTGTGACTTCTAAAGGTAGCCACCTGCAACCATCTCGAGGTGCCTTTTCTGGAATCTCACTAGCAATTCGAGGCAATCTTGGTAAATCACCATCCATCCACCGCTCTGCGTTCCTAGTGGCATTGATATGTTTCACCAAATCCCTCTTCAGTCCACCTTCAGGCAAAGCATCGACCAAAGCATAGAAGGAATTGGCATTTTTCTCGTGCATATTGAATCCTTTCAGACTCTCTAATTCTGGTTTGAGATGGAATGTATCCAGACGACTCTTCATTGCATCGAAGGTAAATGCTCCAGATAGTTTTCCTTTCAGAATCTTAGCTCTTGCGCTTCCGTCGTCTCTGTTCATCGCAACCTCCATCATGCGATAAATCTGCGGCAATTTGCCTTCGTGTATCCAACCCTCTGCCTTATTCCGTGGGATATTCATAT
This sequence comes from Candidatus Lokiarchaeota archaeon, assembly GCA_014730275.1. Lineage (NCBI taxonomy): Archaea > Promethearchaeati > Promethearchaeota > Promethearchaeota archaeon. Next base: position 37,701 of record WJIL01000082.1, read on the forward strand.
CTCGTGATATTTGTCTGAGTTCTTTGGGGGTGATGCAATGATTACCGATACGAGCATTATATAATCGGAAATGTGCTCGCGCATCCATAATCCATTCTTCATAACTAAGATTCAGTTTTAGACCGGGATAATTATGTTCTAAAATTGATTCAAGTTCGTCAAAAGATGATACATAGATATTATGAACCATAGGTGGTTTCATTGCGAAGCTCCGTTTTTCTCCTCGTCCATCGCTAGATTCCATATGCTTCTTAGAAGCGGAGCTTTCATCCCTGTGCTCATTTTCTAGATCTTTTTTCTCCCCCGATTTCGAACAGTCATTGCCAAATTTGGTTGATATTTGGTTTGTATCGGCTCCTTTTTCTATTATCAGATTTGCTTCACTATGCCGAATATCGTTTGGCGCAAATCCATTTCTTGTATCCTCCTTACCTTTCAACCTTTTACTAACCGCTTCTGATAAGCTTTCAACAAAACATCTATGATATTTCCTTGCTCTAACCGATTCGCTAGTATTCAGTTTTGATATTTCATTATTACAGTCTGCAAAGACTGCCTCGGTATCTATTATTCTGCGTTCAGAATTTTCTCTAGGCCGGAATCTGGGAGTCAGAGTCGATACCCGTCTATCGATATCTGCGATGACTAAATAACACCACAGATAATTAAGGAATTTTCTTCCTGAGAAAAAGTACAGATTACCCGGTATTCATAATTATGCAACGACATTCTGGGCTCTTAGAAGCATCTGAAAACGCGTATTAGGCATGGCGTCTCTGAGCTTTTCAACACGCTCCCACGGATTTTCATCGAGAAACCGCATCATGCTGTCGAACGTAGCTCCCCCGAACATTTCAAGAGACCAATAGCCTACTTTGTCAATTTCTTCACATATTGGGAGCATATCCTCAGTCCGCATCCGCGTTGCAAGGAGCGACTGATGTGCATCTCTGAGGGTCGTATCCGTGATTTGAAGCTTTGACATTTTAAGCTCGGTCAACATCTCGAAACAGCCTATTTAGGACTATTGCTCGGCACCTGAGAAATTCGCAATTGGCAGCCATTTAGAACACGTGTTCCAAATTTTAGGTACAAACTGTGATGAATGAGGGCAAAATTTGAAAGCACAATTCAGCAGGCTCTATCAATATGTACAACGTACTATTTCCCTCACAAGTGTACAGATTTCCCTATGTTCTTCGAAGGTTTAATCGGGAGCAAGAAGTCGACAAAACGGTACTAGATTGCGGAGCTGGAGGCTCAAAGCCATCCCTAGCTCTATTTCATGAATTGGGTTACGAAACCCATGGCATCGACACATCTAATGAGCAGGTGAAGAAGGCTAAGCAGTTCTGCAAAGAGAATGGGCTTGAATTGGGCATTCAGATTGGTGACATGAGAGAAATCCCCTTTGAGAATGAAAGCTTCGGTCTGGTATACTCCTACAACTCAATCTTTCATCTTACCAAAGCCGATTCCGCCGAAGCGATGAATGAAATGAGGAGGGTGCTCAAAAAACCGGGATATCTATACGTGAATTTCCTTTCGGTGGAAGATCAACAATGTGGTCAGGGAGAAAAAGTGGGGCCAGGGGAATGGAAATCCACTGAGCACGGAGAGCCTACCGTGCATAGTTACTACAAAGATACTGAGCCGGAACAGTATTTTGAAGGAATGGAGATTCTCTTCAAGGAGAAGAGAAGTACCGAGTTCAGGGTCTTGCCTTATAGGATGGTTAGCCTAGAATACATTGCTGAAAAGACCTAGTATCATTCAGAGTGTATGTAAGATTCTACACAGCTCGCATATCTATTAGTTGATTAGTCAAGTAACCATACTATCACCATGAAAAAGGCCACATTAGGAGGAGGATGCTTCTGGTGTACCGAAGCGGTCTTCCAGCGACTAAAGGGAGTGCATTCAGTGACCTCAGGATATGCAGGAGGAGACGTAGCCAACCCAACCTATCAAGAAGTATGCTCCGGAAATACTGGTCACGCAGAAGTTGTTCAAATCGAATATGATCCAGAAGTAATAAGCTATGAAGAATTGCTTGACGTTTTCTTTGAAACACACGACCCCACTACTCTGAACAGACAAGGAAATGATGTGGGAACCCAGTACAGATCTATCATTCTCTACCACGACGAACAACAGAAAACAGCTGCAATCCAGAAGAAGAATGAATTGGACCAGAGGGACAAGTATGAAAGCCCCATAGTCACGCAAATCAGCAAGCTGGATGATTTCTATCCAGCAGAGGAATATCATCAAGACTATTATGAGAAGAATTCGGGGCACGGATACTGCAGAATTGTGATTGAACCGAAACTTGAGAAGGTTGAACAGACGTTTTCTCTGAAACTAAGTGAGTGAGATACTTTCCTTACTTTTGAGCAACTTCATTTCTTCTCAGATTACTCCGAACAGTGGAAATAGAGCTATCCCAGTCAAATAATTCACCACACATACTGAGTTATTTTATTAAAGTGAATGTCTTAGACCTATTCAGTCAATTAATGAACAACGGGAACTCAAAAAAAGCAAGGGACCAAGAAGGCATCGAATTGAAAGGCGACGCTATACACTGGAATAGCACTCTCGAATTCTTTCAGAGAATACGCCATCAAATTTCAGCGTTTTTCCCGTTTGTGTTTTCACAGCAATCTATCCCTCATATTATCAAGCATTATTCGAGAAGGTGGAATTGATTTGGAGAATCTAGAGAACAAGATGGCATTTGCACAAGCAGCCTTGGATAATGCAGTCTATGGAGTGGCGTTCTCAGACTCGCAGGGTAAGTTGACGTATGTAAATGACGCATTCCGTGAGATGTGGGGATATGATGAAAATGAAAAAATCCTGGGAACCTCAGGAATGGAATTTTGGAAAAGCAAGGAAAAAGCCCAGAGGATCATGAAAGAAGTTCGAGAGAAAGGACATTGGATTGGAGAGATTGCTGCAAAAAGACATGACGGCTCCACGATGCATGTGCAGTTGTCAGCACATCGAGTTATGGAGAATAATGTTCCAAGCGGTATGATGGCTTCATTTGTTGATATAACAGCACGAAAGAAAGCCGAAGAGGATCTTAGACAACTGAACGAGGAACTGGAAGAGCGGGTAGCAATCAGAACCCGCGAGCTTCAAGAAACAAACAAGAAACTGACTGAAAGAATGAAAGAGAGGAATACGCTACTGGCGGTCATTGATAACTTAAGAGACTATGACAAGTCTATCGAAGAAGCACTTCAGAATCTCATTACTCCAATAGAGAAAGGTTGGCAATATCCAAATTCCACTGCGGTCAAAATTGTATTCAGAGATAAGGAATATTCATCTAGCAAATTCAAAGAAACCCCATGGGTGCTTGAATCCTGTGCTAAAACACGTAATGGAGAAGAAATCAATTTCCAGATAGCATACTTGGACAAGAAACCAGAAGAAGAAATAGGCCCATTTCTTAAAGAAGAGCATAAACTCCTAGAGACAATAGCAAAAGAAACAGCTGATGCTCTGTCTGCAAGAAAAGTGTTGGATGCTCTTAGAGAATCAGAGAGTTTGTTGAGGATCGCCATTGAAAAGGCCGCAATTGGGATGGTGCGAGTTCGCCCCGATGGTACTTTTGTTTCGGCAAACAATGCATTCTGCGAAATGTCAGGCTATTCAGAAAAAGAGTTAATCAACATGAATTTTCAAGACTTGACACATCCAGATGACCGAGGCATCGGGGCCAAGGTTATGAGGGATATCCTTGAGGGGGGAAAAAAGACTGCATCTTTTGAGAAGAGGTATGTCCACAAGGATGGTCATGTATTTCATGTTGAACTACAAACGACGCTAATTTATGATGATGAAGCAGAGCCACTATACTTCTTCACGCAGGTTAATGATATTACCGAAAGAAAAATCGCACAACAGCAGCTGGAAAGGCTGAATAACGAGCTAGAGCAGAGAGTTAAAGAGAAAACAAAGCAACTTAAACAAGCCCAAGAGAAGTTGGTGAGAAGAGAAAGGCTCGCCGCCATTGGTGAGCTCAGTGGAGGCATTGCCCATGAATTGCGAAACCCCCTTGGGGCAATCAAGAATAGTGTTTATTTCCTGAAAATGGCGATTGAGGAACCTGATGAGGATATAGAAGAGACATTACAGATTTTGGAAGATGAGGTCAAACATTCAGTCGATATAATTGAGAGTCTGCTAGAATTTTCAAAGCCAAAGCCGCCCACTAGGATGAAGGTTAACATCAACGAAGTCCTGAATGGGCTGGTAGAAAAGACTGAAATTCCTGACAATATCAAATTGTCGATAGATTTCAAAGAAGAGGCTCCAATTCTGCTTGCAGACCCAGTCCAACTTGAGAGAGTGTTTGGTAATCTAATCGGAAATGCCATCGAGGCTATGCCCAAGGGTGGAAGGCTTGATTTGGCCACTGTGTGCTGCCCAGATGGAAAAATCCAGGTTAAAGTGAAAGATACAGGTACAGGAATACCAGAAGATAATCTAGAGAGTATCTTTGAGCCACTATTCACAACGAAAGCGAAAGGAATCGGGCTGGGACTGTCTATTGTGAATTCAATTGTTGAAGCTCATAGTGGTTCAATCAGTGTTGAAAGCGAAGTTGGAAGAGGCACTGTCTTTACTGTTGAGCTACCTCTTCCGGGGGCGAAATGAGATGAAAGACAAGGAAACTCGGATTCTGATTGTTGATGACAAGAAAAGCATGACTTCATCTATGTCACGAGTTCTTAACAGAATGGGATATGAAGTTGAAACTGCTAGCAGTGGACGCGAGGCAATTGAAATAGCGAAAGGACCAAAACAATTTGATATCGTATTCCTAGACATAAAAATGCCGGTCATGAATGGTGTTGAAACATACAAGAAGCTGAAAACAATAATCCCTGACGCCGCGGTTATTATGATGACAGCATATGCAGTTGAAGACCTTATTCAAGAAGCTCTTGAGGAGGGTGCCTTCGGAGTTATCTACAAACCACTTGATCTTGAGAAAGTGGGAAACAAAATAGAGAAAGCTTTAGAGATGGAGAAAGGGGCTCTAATACTCATTGTGGATGATGATCCTAATGTTCGAAGGAGTTTTGACAAAGCTCTAACAAAGAAGGGTTATTCTGTAGTTACTGCGGAGAGCGGAGAGGACGCGGTGGAATTAGCGGCCAAAGAAGAATTTGATGTGTTATTCATCGATCTCAGACTGCCTGAAATAAATGGCCTTGAAACCTATCTCAAAATCAAAGAGACGGATCCTTCGACTGTTGCAGTAATTGTGACTGCTTATGCACAGGATATGAATAAAATGGTTGAACAAGCACTTCTTCAAGACGCATATTCATGCATGCAAAAACCAATCGATCTTGCCGAGGTAAGCGATTTGGTAAATCTTGTCATGGAAGCAAAAAAGGAGTAGAATCCATTCATGGAAGCAATCGAGACTGAGAAAGCTTCAATACTGGTAGTCGACGATAATCGAAGTGTTTGTAGTGTTTTGAAGAAAATCCTCACGAGAAAAGGATATGATGTAAGGACAGTAGGTAGGGGAGAAAAAGCTGTCAATCTAGCAAAAAATCTAGATTTCAGAATTGCCCTCATTGATTTGAAGCTGCCAGATATTGAGGGTAGAAAGCTGATGGATAGAGTGGCGAAGATTGCTCCTGAGATGGATGTTATCGTGATAACTGGACATGCTTCAGTTGAAACTGCTGTAGATACTCTGACAAGCCGTGCGGTCTATTATGTTACGAAACCTATTGATATGGATCGTCTGCTTGAAGTTATCAGAAAAACCTTGGAAAGGCAAAGACTACAAAAGAAAAAGGAGGACACACTCAACCATTTGAGGGCCAAGAGTAACCAGCTTAGTGATGTTGTCCATACCATCTCTCACGATTTGAAAGCCTCACTCCAACTGATTATGAGCTATGCTGATTTGGCAAAAGCGGAGTGTGATAGTCCGGACATAGAAGCCATTGCCCAGCTAGCTGGCAAAATTACCGAGATGATGGACAGGTCTGTTAAGCTTGCAGATGAGGGATTAGTCGTTAAGAAAACAGACCGAGTGAATTTGAAACAAGTTGTGATGGAGACAGCGAGCACAATGACCACCCACGATGTTGAGTTCAGAATCGGACATCTACCAGTGGTCAAAGGTGATGAAACCAAACTTGCACAGGTTTTTCTGAATCTCTTCCGAAACGCCATTGAACATGCTCAACCTAATCACATTAGCGTTACAATGGTGGATTATGAGGATGAGCTTGACATTTTAGTTACCAATGATGGGAAACCGATTCCAGACGAGTATAGGCACAACCTATTCGACCGAGGGATATCAAGCAAAGGCTCCGAAGGTGGATTGGGCTTATTCATCGTCAGGCGAGTTGTTGAGGGGCATGGGTGGACCATTGAACTCGCTGACGAACCTGACACCACTTTCAGGATCACAGTCCCGAAAAATGAATTGGTTGTTTAGATTAAAGCAATCAGCAGCATGTTATTGGACATTTCATGAGTAGCATTCAGACATCAATCAAATGCAGGTGAAGGAAGATGCCTTCAGTCAGCTCTATATAGTCAGCAAATGGCTGAAAGAAAGAGGCACTTTCCAAGACTCAGGCGATGGACTACAGTATGCAAATACGAAGAGGAAAACCCAAAGATATCGAAGATGTAATTGAATTGAATCGGTATAGCTACGCAATACCCTCAGATGAAGATGAAAGAATGGAGAAATGCTTGAAAGAAATAGATGTTGCAAGTGAGTTCTTCATTGTTGAGAGGGATGGAAAAAGCCGCGCACATGCAAGAATGATTCCACTTGAGCAAAATGTTCGTAGCAGGTGGAAGAAAATGACAGGAGTAAGCATGGTGGCAAGTGCCCCTGAGACTCGCCGCCGAGGATACGTTAGAGAAATCATGCTTCAATCTCTGCAAGAACTGAAAGACGAGGGATATGGAGTTAGTATGCTCTATCCATTCAAAGACAGTTTCTATGCTTCGATGGGATATGTAAAGATGCCACCATGGTATACACTCACATTCAACCCAAGAAATATAGTATATTCCAAGATGCCTAGAGATTATCGAATTGAGAGAGTGGATTCGAAAACAGGATGGGAAGAATGCGAAGAGATTCATAACTATATCGCATCACGAACACATGGAGCCGCAAAGCGAACAAGAAAACGATGGAATGAACACAAAATCTGGTTTAGAGGTAATCTAGTTGTGGCTTACGGACCTAGTTCTATTCCAGAAGGGTACATGGCCTACAAACTCAAAGGTTATGGTCAATTTGGTGATAGAGACAAAGTCGGAACTATGAATATAGAGGAGATGCTTTGGAAGGATCCTAAAGCTCTCAGGGCATTGCTGCGATTCATTTCACTACATGAAGATCAAATCATCAAGGTCAAGATGCCAATTACGCCTTTGTCTCAGAATTACTACCACTGGATGCAGGGCATAAATGTCCCAAATGTGAAAGCTCGATTCATCACGATGGCAAGAATAGTCGATGTTGAGGAGGCACTCAATGGTATCCCAGTCAATAATCAAGGCTCAATAGCCATTAGGATAGTTGATAATCAATTCGAATGGAATACTCAAACGTTCCAGATTACCAGCCAAAATGGTGAGCTCTCGGTTGAACCCAAGGGTGATTCTGAACCAGATATCATAATGAGCATTGGCAGTCTCACTGCGCTACTGTATGGCTCTCTATCATGTGAAGATCTAAGAGGGCTTGATATGCTCAGAGAAGAGCCGCCAGGTTTTCTCTATGATTGGTTCCCAAAAACCCCAGCTTGGTTAATTGAACACTTCTGACTGAATTCCTAGAATAATCAGCAGCTAAATGGGCTCTCCCAGATGTTTATGGTGAATCTGAGGACTCTGAACGCCTGAGATGTAGTCCATGGCGAACCAAAGCAGCCTGCAGATTACGAAAATCAAATCCTTGTACGCAATCATAATCCCAGTATTGCTTAACTTGCTCAGTTATGTTATTCTCATTTGAAACGATACCAAGATTCTTTGCGGCTTTTTTCTCAATAGCGGTCAGATTCGGGTCAGCTTTCTCCCAGATTCCTCGCATTTCACGAAGAAAAATCCTCGTAGTTACAGGACCCACGCCCTTGAAATTCTGGAGATTCTGCTTCAATTCCCTAGGCGATTGACTTTTTTCATGCACATTCTGTATATCACCATCATATTCTTCAAGCAGCTCCTTGGCAATCGACTTCATGTAATCAGCTGTGATTTCGTCGTACCTTGCGTATCCACCAGCTCCATGTGTTCTGACCAAGGTGTAGTGCCACGCCGAATCAATGGCCTCAGGAGTAGTGAGCCCCCGTTTCTCGTACTCCCTGTATGTCCTTTTCGCGATGTCTGTGGAGATTCGACCCCCGAAAAGCACTGATGCAATGAACCATTTGAATGGCTCATGCTCAACGTCTATCCCCAATTCTTCTGAGAACAGCTGGCCCTTTTCTTCCAACAAAGCCTCCAAGTCCATTGAGAAATCACTTCCGACCTTTCTTCTCGCGATCATATCGTTCCCATGATTCAGCCGCGGATTCTTCTCCTCTTGAACGGAGCTTTTCTAGGACATAATCTCGTATCTGTGCAGTTTCTGTAACACTTTCAAATTCTGACTGGGCCGATCCTGCAACGCTTCGTGCAGTATCATACGAGGCCCCTGCCTTCACAGCACTCACAGTTATCTTCTCGGGCATGAAAGTCTCGCGTTCACCATTTCGCTTAACTACCTCCATCTTTTCTTTCACCTCCACGTTCTTTATGTTATTTTGACGTTTTGACCTTTTTATGTTTGTGATGAATAGTTTAGATTGTAGAACTAAGCAAAATCAGTTATATGAGATGAAGAAAACGGAAAGGTAGGAAAAGAACCTACCCTTCAAATTCTACAGCGGAATATTACCATGTTTTTTGGGAGGTCGATCCTGACGCTTAGTCTCGAGAATATCTAGCCCTCTACAAATCAGGGGTCGTGTCTCATGGGGGAAAATAACCTTGTCAATATAACCAAGGCCTGCAGCAACGTAAGGGTGCGCGAATTCTTCTCTGTATTCCTCTACGAGTTCCTCCCGCTTTGCTTCCTTGTCCTCCGCATCTCGGATTTCCTTTCGGAAAATGATATTGATAGCACCCTGTGGCCCCATAACAGCGATTTCTGAGCCGGGCCATGCATAGACCAAATCTGCACCAATATGTCGGCTACTCATCACATCATACGCTCCGCCGTAGCCTTTTCGTGTGATGATTGTGATAAGGGGAACCGTTGCCTCTGCAAATGCATAGAGAATCTTTGCCCCGTGCCTGATGATGCCACCCCACTCCTGTTCGGTGCCAGGCAAGTAGCCGGGGACATCCATGAACGTGATAACGGGGATATTGAAGGCGTCGCAGAACCGTACGAATCTCGAACATTTGTCCGAAGCATCGATGTTAATCGTACCAGCAAGATGCGCAGGATTGTTGCCAACTATGCCTACCGAACGTCCGTCGAACCTCGCAAAGCCAACCGTCATATTCTGAGCCCAGTGCTCATGAATCTCGAAGAAATCACCGTTGTCAACAAGCTTGGAAACAACATCACGCATATCGTACGGTTTGTTTGGATCTTGAGGGACAATCTCGTCAATCGACTCATCCACGTCATCAGGTGCATGACCAGTATCAACGAGTGGTGGATCCTCCAGGTTGTTCGATGGGATGAAACTCAGCAGCCTGCGAATCTGTTCAAAGCAATGATCTTCATCTTCGCTTACCAGATGCGCTACCCCACTCTTTGACGCATGCGTCATCGCCCCTCCAAGATCCTCAAATGAGACCTCCTCGCCGGTTACGGTCTTGACAACCTCGGGTCCCGTGATGAACATATGCGCGGTATCCTTCACCATGAGCGTGAAGTCCGTAACCGCTGGGCTGTACACCGCTCCGCCAGCACAGGGC